>JAQSDS010000372.1 GCA_029946045.1 Rhodoferax sp. | reverse complement strand
CGGTGGCCAGCAGGTGCTCGTCGTCAAACAGTTCCTCGGGCTTGCGGATGGGTGCGTAGGGCAGTTTGTTGGCCTCCATCAGGTCGCTTAATTCGGCGGCGCTGTAAGAGCCCAGGCGCTCGCGCAGGATGGGCATGAGCGTGGGGCGCTCGCGCACGCGGTCGTTGTTACTGGCATAACGCGCATCGGCTTTCAGGTCGGCAAAACCAAAGACATCGCAAAAAGTGGCCCATTGGGCATCGCTGACTGCCGAGATAAAAATCTGTTCACCGTTTTTCACGGTGAACACGTCGTACACCGCCCAGGGCGAGATGCGCGCCGGCATCGGTGCGGCAGGCTTGCCGGTCATGGCGAACTGCAGCATGTGCTGGCCGACCAGGAACACATTGTTTTCGAACAGCGCGCTTTGCACTTCCTGGCCGCGTCCGGTGATACCACGCTGGATCAACGCGCCCAGGGTGCCAATGGCGCCAAACATGCCGCCCATGATGTCGTTGACGCTGGTGCCGGCGCGCAGTGGGTCGCCGGGGCGGCCGGTCATGTAGGCCAGGCCACCCATCATCTGCACCACTTCATCCAGCGCGGTGCGGTGTTCGTAAGGCCCGGGCAAAAAGCCCTTGTGGCTGACAAAAATGAGTTTGGGGTTTTGTTGGGACAGGGCGGCGTAATCGAGCCCGTATTTGGCCATGGTGTCGGGCTTGAAGTTTTCCAGCACCACGTCGGCACTCAGGGCCAGCTGGCGTGCAATGGCGGCACCCGCGGGCTTGTGCAGGTCGATGGCGATGCTCTTCTTGTTGCGGTTGAACATGGGGAAAAAGCCGGCACCGGCACCGAGCAAATGCCGGGTGCGGTCGCCCTCGATGGGTTCGACCTTGATCACCTCGGCGCCCATGTCGGCCAGCACCATGCCGCAGGTCGGGCCCATGACCATGTGGGTGAATTCGACCACGCGCAGGCCGGCCAGCGGCAGGGCGTGAGGGGCGGCGGTTTGGTTTGAATTGTTGGAGGACATCAGAAAGCTCAGCACAAACAGGTGAATAAAACGGCCTGATTATTTCCCAGTCTGGATTGGCGCGGCATTACCTGCATTTTGGTTAAAGCTCTTGCATGGCGCGACCAAGCCTCATGTCAGCATCCTTTCATAAAATCGGCCCATGCCCCATTCCAATCTCATCCAGCCGCCGCAGGGCCTTGGTCCTGACACACGCCCACGCGCCGTGCTGTTTGACGCCTACGGCACGTTGTTTGACGTGTACAGCGTGGCGCAACTGGCCGAGGAATTGTTTCCCGGCCAGGGCCAGGCGGTGAGCGTGTTGTGGCGTGACAAGCAAATCGAATACACCCGGCTGGTCACCACCAGCAACCACGGTGCGCACTACCAGCCCTTCAGCGTGCTGACCCGGGCCGCCCTGGTCTTCGCCATCAAAAAGCTGGTGCTCGGCCCGAACGAGATGCTGACGCAAGAAGAGTTTCTGCTGGAGCACGAGCCTGCCATCGAGATGCTGCTGGCCCAGTACCAGCATTTGGAAGCTTTCCCGGAAAACCTGGCTGTGCTGCAGCAGCTGAAAGCCCAGGGCATTCCGCTCGGCATTTTGAGCAATGGTGACGCTGCCATGCTTCAGGCAGCAGTGCACTCGGCTGGTTTTGATGGCTTGTTTGATCACGTCATCAGCGTCGACCCAATTCGTGAATATAAAACCCATCCCGAGGCCTATGCCCTGGGTGAACAGGCCACTGGCCTGGCTGCGCGCGACATCCTGTTTGTCAGCTGCAACGCCTGGGACGCGCTGGGTGCCACCTGGTACGGCTACACCACGCTGTGGGCCAACCGTTATCAACTGCCTTTTGAAGAACTTGGCACCCAGCCCACCCGAACCGGGGGCGACTTGCGCGCCGTACTCGACTTTTTCCAACCTTGATTTTTAACTCTGAGCCTCACCACCATGACTGAACGCATCACCAAGAACGGCCTCCAGGTTGCCAGCAATCTTTGCCAATTCATCGAAACCCAGGTGCTGCCCGGCACCGGCGTGGCACCCGCCAAATTCTGGAAGGGTTTTGGTGCCATCGTGGCGGATCTGGCCCCCAAGAACATGGCCCTGCTGGCCGAGCGCGACCGCCTGCAGACCGAGCTTGACACCTGGCACCAGGCCAACCCCGGCCCCATCACCGACATGGCAGCCTACCGCAGCTTTCTGCAGGGTATTGGCTACCTGGTCGAAGCGCCCAAAAAGGCCCGCATCACCACCACCAACGTTGACGCCGAACTGGCCAAACAAGCCGGCCCACAGCTGGTGGTGCCCATTCTGAATGCACGCTATGCGCTCAACGCCGCCAACTCGCGCTGGGGTTCCCTGTACGACGCGCTCTATGGCACCGACGTGATTGACGAGGCCAAGGGTTGCGAAAAAGTCGGTAAAAAGGGCGGTTACAACCCCAAGCGCGGTGCCAAGGTCATTGCCTACGCACGCCATGTGCTGGATCGCTGCGCCCCGCTGCGCAAGGGCTCGCATGTGGATTCGGTGGCCTACAGCGTCAAGGGTGGCAAGCTGGCCATCAAACTGACCGACGGCAGCAACACCAGCTTGGCGGACGCCAGCCAGCTGGTGGGT
>JAQSDS010000371.1 GCA_029946045.1 Rhodoferax sp. | reverse complement strand
ATTTGCGCTGCCTCAATGAAGCGGATGTCGCCCTGAATCGAATCGGCCCCCAGGCCTTCGATGCGAATGCCACGGTGCCCCGTGGTGGCCGGTGCAATGGCACCCAGGGCAATGAAATAGCTGGCAGAAGACGCGTCGGCTTCCACGTGCACCGCGCCGGGCGAACGCAAGGCACTGCCGGCGGGAATGGTGAAGCGTTGCCAGCCGTCACGCTGCACCTGCACGTTGAAGCGCGCCAGCAGGTTCAGCGTGATCTCGATGTAAGGCCGGGAGATCAGCTCGCCCACCACATCGATCACGATGTCTTGCCGAGCCACCAGCGGCAGCGCCATCAGCAGCGCGGTCAGGAACTGGCTTGATACGTCGCCGCGCACGCTGATCGGGGCGCAAAGCGTGAGACTGGGCTGGCCAATGTGCAGTGGTGGGTAGCCGTCGTTGCCGGTGTAATCGATCTGGCAGCCCAACTGGCGCAGCGCATCGACCAAGTCACCAATGGGGCGTTCGTGCATGCGCGGGACGCCGCGCAGCTCAAAATCGCCACCCATGACCGCCAGCGCGGCCGTCAACGGGCGGATGGCGGTGCCGGCATTGCCCATGAACAGGCTGGCTTGGCGCTGGATGGCTTGCCCGCCCATGCCGTCGATGACGACGGTGTTGCCCGTCTGCGCGACTCCGCAACCGAGTGCGCGCAGGGCATCGAGCATGACCCGGGTGTCATCCGAGTCGAGCAGGTCGTGCACGGTGGTGCGGCCATGGCTCAGTGCTGCCAGCAACAGGACACGGTTTGAAATGCTTTTGGAGCCTGGAAGTTGGAGGGTTCCGCCAGCGGCTTGCAGCGCTGGCAGGTCGAGAAACGTGGTGTTGTACATGGTGATGAAGAAAACGCAGACCGTGTCTCACTGCTGCGTGAGGTCGTCGCGGTTGGGAATGGTGGCGTTGAGACTCCAGGGCGCGCGCACATCACGCGAACGTTGCACAAAGGCTTCCAACTTGGTACTGTCACCCACCGCCAGGGCGGCTTCAAATTGCTGCAACGCGTGCTTGAAATGGTTCAACTGGGACTGGATGGCGTTGCGGTTGGAGCCAAACACATCGCGCCACATGTCGGGGTTGGCACCAGCGATGCGGGTGAAATCGCGAAACCCGGGACCTGCGAGGGCCAGGAACTGGTCGATCTGGGGCTGGTCGGCCAGGCTGTTGATGTAGCTGAAGGCCAGCAGGTGGGGCAGGTGGCTGACTGCCGCAAACACCGTGTCGTGGTCTTGCGGGCTCATGGTCACGACATCGGCGCCGCAAATGCGCCACATGGACTCCACGGTGGTGATGGCACCCAAGGTGTTTTGCGGCAGGGGGGTCAAGATGACCTTGCGGTTTTCGTACAGGTCGGCGTCGGCGTGCTCGACCCCGGCATGCTCTTTGCCCGCAATCGGATGCGCGGGTACGAAGCGGTGGATGTGCTCGCCCAGATGCGCTTGCGCGTGGCGAACCACGTCACTCTTGGTCGAGCCGACGTCGGTGATGACGGCACCGGGCGCCAGATGCGGCGCAATGGCTGTCATGGTCGGGGCCAGGGCGCCTACCGGCGTGGCCAGAATCACCACGTCGGCCCCCTGCACGGTTTGCACCAGATCTGGCGCGGCGCGGTCGATCACGCCCCGGGCCAGCGCCAATTCGCGTGTGGCCGGGTTGCGGCTGTAGCCGACCACCTCGTCCACGTACTCGGCGCGTTTGAGCGCAAGTGCCACCGAGCCGCCCATCAAGCCGCAGCCGATGATGGCCAAGCGTCGGATGCGCTGGCTCGTGCCTGCGTTCATGCCTCGGCAACCGGGAAGGTGCCCAGGATCTTGAAGAAGCCGCACAGCGATTGCAAATCGTGCAAGGCGGCAGCGACATTCGGCTGCGACGGGTGGCCGACCAGGTCGATGTAAAAGAAGTATTCCCATTGCGCCGAACGCGTCGGTCGCGACTCGAGCCGGGTCATGGACACGCCGTGGACCTTGAGCGGGTTAAGCAGGTCGTGGACGGCACCGGGGCGGTTGGGCACCGAGACCACCAGGCTGGTGCAGTCTTTGCCTGATGCCGCCGGGGCCTCCAGGGTTTGGGGTAAGCAAATGACGCCAAAGCGGGTGCGGTTGTGTGCCTGGTCCTGGATGGCACGGGCCGCGATGTGCAGGCCATATTCCGAGCCGGCACGTTCACTGGCAATGGCTGCCCAATTGGCGTGTTCGGTGGCCAGTCGCGCACCCTCGGCGTTGCTGCTCACCGCATGGCGTTCGGCATGGGGCAAATGGCGCGTCAGCCACTCCTGGCATTGGGCCAGCGCTTGCGGGTGAGCCGCTACCACGTCGATGCCCGCCAGGTCGGCGCTCTGGCGCAGCAGGTGGTGGCGAATGATCAAACTGAGTTCGCCAATGATGTGGGTCGGCGAGCCCAGCAACTGATCCAGCGAACGGGTGATGACGCCCTCGGTGGAATTCTCCAGCGGAACGACGCCGAAATCGGCCGACCCGGCGGCAGCGGCGTGAAAAACTTCGTCCAGCGAGGCACAGGGAATTTCCTGAATGCTGGTGCCAAAGAACGACAGCGCAGCCTCCTGGCTGAAGGTGCCGACCGGGCCCAGGTAGGCCACACGCTGTGGGGCTTCCAGGGCACGACAGGCAGACATTAGCTCGCGCCAGATGTGGCCAATGCTGTGCGCGCTCAGTCGGCCGGTGTTGATGGACTGCAGCTTGTTGATCACCGCAGCTTCGCGATCGGGGCGAAAGATCGGGGAACCGTCGCGCTTTTTGAGTTCGCCGACCTCGTGGGCCAATTCAGCCCGCTGATTGATCAGCTGCAGCAGTTGGCGATCCACTGCGTCGATGGCGTCACGCAATTCCAGCAAGGTTCTCATGGGCTCAGTGCCTTTTCTCAAAAGCTGTCATGAAATCAACAAGTGCTTGCACACCGGCCAAAGGCATGGCGTTGTAGATGCTGGCCCGCATACCGCCCACCGATTTGTGACCTTTGAGCTGCAGCAGACCGCGTTCGCGCGCGCCGGCCAGGAAGGCCTCGTTGAGGCCCTCGTCGCGCAGGTAAAACGGCACGTTCATGCGCGAGCGGCAATCTTTGGCGACCCGGTTGAGGTACAGGCCGGAGCTGTCGATGGCGTTGTACAGCAGTTCGGCCTTGGCCTGATTGCGTTGTTCCATCGCTGCGATGCCGCCCTGGGCTTTGAGCCACTTGAACACCAACCCGGCGATGTAGATCGAATAGGTGGGCGGGGTATTGAACATGGAGTCGTTGTCGGCCACCGTGCGGTAATTGAAGGCGCTGGGGCACATGGGCAGCGCGCGGTCGAGCAGGTCTTCGCGCACCACCACCAGGGTCAGCCCTGCCGGCCCCAGATTTTTCTGGGCACCGCCAAAGGCGAGGCCGACGCGCGACCAATCCACCGGGCGCGAGGCGACATGCGAGGAAAAATCAACCACCAGGGGCGCATCACAGCCCAGGGCTTGGAGGTCGGGCAGCGCGTGGTATTCGACGCCGTTGATGGTTTCGTTGCTGCAGATGTGCACATAGGCCGGCTTGTCACTGAGCTGCCAGCCGGCAGCGTCGGCCAGCGTGGTGTGGCCGTTGCCCTGGGTGTTGGCCGCTTCGTGGGCGTTGCAGTACTTGCGTGCTTCCCCCAGCGACTTTTGGCTCCAGCTGCCAGTCACCACAAAGTCTGCTGTCTGACCTTGTGACAGGTTCAGCGGCACGATGGCGTTTTCAGCCAGGCCACCGCCTTGCATGAAGAGCAGCTTGAAGTGCTCGGGCACGGCGAGCAGTTCACGCAAATCAGCCTGGGCTTGTTGGTGAATGACGCCAAATTCCTTGCCGCGGTGGCTCATTTCCATCACGCTCATGCCGCTGCCATGCCAGTCGAGCATCTCGGCTGCGGCCTCGGCCAACACCGCGTCGGGCATGACGGCGGGGCCGGCGGAAAAGTTATACGGTCGCATCGCTGTCATCGTCGGAACTGTCTTCGGTGGTGGGAATGGCGTCGTTTTCCACAATGCGCTGCAGGCCGCTCAGCTGCGAGCCATCGTCGAGCCCAATCAGCGTCACGCCCTGGGTGGCGCGACCCAATTCGCGGATTTCAGAGACCCGGGTGCGCACCAGCACACCCTTGTCAGTGATCAGCATGATTTCGTCGTCTGCATGGACCAGCGTGGCAGCCACCACCTTGCCATTGCGTTCACTTTGCTGGATAGCAATCATGCCCTTGGTGCCGCGACCATGGCGGGTGTACTCGGCAATGCTGGTGCGCTTGCCGTAACCATGCTGGGTAGCGGTGAGCACGCTTTGCGTTTCGTCTTCGGCGACCAGCATGGCGATCACGCTTTGGCTTTCTTCGAGCATCATGCCGCGCACGCCGCGTGCTTGGCGGCCCATCGGTCGCACATCGTTTTCATCAAAGCGCACCGCTTTGCCGCCGTCGCTAAACAGCATCACGTCATGTTGGCCGTCGGTCAGCGCGGCACCAATGAGGTAGTCGCCTTCGTCGAGGTCAACGGCAATGATGCCGGCCTTGCGCGGATTGGAAAATTCAACCAGTGCGGTTTTCTTGACCGTGCCCATGCTGGTCGCCATGAAGACATACTGGTCGGCAGGGAAAGTGCGTTTCTCGCCGGTGAGCGGCAGCACCACGGTGACTTTTTCGCCCTCTTGCAATGGGAACATGTTGACGATCGGGCGACCGCGTGAGCCACGCGAGCCTTGCGGTACTTCCCAGACCTTGAGCCAGTACATGCGGCCACGGTTGGAAAAGCACAGAATGTAGTCGTGGGTGTTGGCAATGAACAACTGGTCGACCCAGTCGTCGTCCTTGGTGGCCGTGGCCTGCTTGCCGCGCCCGCCGCGCTTTTGCGCCCGGTATTCGCTCAAGGGCTGGCTCTTGATATAGCCGCTGTGGCTCAAGGTGACCACCATGTCGGTCGGGGTGATCAGGTCTTCGGTTGACAGGTCGAACGAACTGTGTTCCACCAAAGAGCGGCGCGCGCCCAGCTTGGTCATGCCAAACTCGGTTTTGATGGCCGTGAGCTCGTCGCCGATGATGATCGACACACGTTCGGGGCGCGACAGGATGTCCAGCAGGTCGTCGATCTCGGCCATCACTTCTTTGTACTCGGCCACGATCTTGTCTTGTTCGAGACCGGTCAGGCGTTGCAGGCGCATCTGCAAAATTTCTTGCGCCTGCGTGTCAGACAAACGGTACAGACCGTCTTTGCCCATGCCGTACTGCAGCTCCAGGCTGTCAGGGCGGTAGTCGTCGGCATTGACCACGCTGCCGTCTGCTTTGGCACGTGTCAGCATCTCGCGCACCAGTTGGCTGTCCCAGGGGCGAGTCATCAGCTCTTGCTTGGCCACCGGTGGCGTCGGCGATTCGCGGATGATGCGAATGAAGTCGTCAATATTCGCCAGTGCCACAGCCAGGCCTTCGAGCACGTGGCCGCGCTCGCGTGCCTTGCGCAGGTTGAATACGGTGCGCCGCGTCACCACTTCACGGCGGTGCTGCAAAAAGACCTCGACCAGATCTTTCAGGTTGCACAGTTTGGGTTGGCCATTGATCAGGGCCACCATGTTCATGCCGAAGGTGTCCTGCAACTGCGTCTGTTTGTACAGGTTGTTCAGCACCACCTCGGGCACTTCACCCCGCTTGAGTTCAATCACCAGACGCATGCCTGACTTGTCAGACTCGTCCTGGATGTGGCTGATGCCTTCGATTTTTTTCTCGTGCACCAGCTCGGCCATGCGTTCTTGCAAGGTTTTCTTGTTGACCTGGTAGGGCAGTTCATCGACGATGATGGACTGGCGCTGGCCTTTGTCGATGTCTTCAAAGTGGCACTTGGCGCGCATGACCACGCGGCCACGGCCGGTTCGGTAGCCGTCTTTCACGCCATTGATGCCGTAAATGATACCGGCGGTGGGGAAGTCAGGCGCTGGAATGATTTCCATCAACTCGTCAATGGACGCTTGCGGGTTGCGCAGCAGATGCAAGCAGGCATCGACCACTTCATTCAGGTTGTGCGGCGGGATGTTGGTGGCCATGCCGACCGCAATGCCGCCCGAGCCATTGATCAGCAGGTTGGGCAGGCGCGCAGGCAACACCAGGGGTTCTTTTTCCGAGCCGTCGTAGTTGGGGCCGAAGTCAACGGTTTCCTTGTCCAGATCAGCCAGCAGCTCATGGGCGATCTTGGCCAGGCGGATCTCGGTGTAACGCATGGCGGCTGCGTTGTCGCCGTCGACCGAGCCGAAATTACCCTGGCCATCCACCAGCATGTGGCGCATGGAGAAGTCTTGTGCCATGCGAACGATGGTGTCGTACACCGACTGGTCGCCATGCGGATGGTATTTACCAATCACGTCACCGACGATACGCGCCGATTTTTTGTAGGCCTTGTTCCAGTCGTTGTTGAGCTCGTGCATGGCGAACAGCACGCGCCGGTGCACCGGCTTCAAGCCGTCACGGGCATCGGGCAAGGCCCGTCCGACAATCACGCTCATGGCGTAATCCAGGTAGCTGCGGCGCATCTCGTCGGCAAGACTGGTGGGCAAGGTTTCTTTGGCGAACTGGGTCATGAGGTGGACTTGAGGCAAGGCAAGGTCTAAGTTAGCTGCTCATTTTAAGCTGTGCGTCTGTGGCTGCTTTGCAACGCCCGCGCCAATTAGTCCTTGGGTCGCATCTGAAAAGTTGAGATGCGTTGATTTTGCGCACCTTGTGTAAATCATGCTGTGGCACAATGTCTTCAACGCCCAACTTGATAGGCATCTTGGGTGTCCGTATACCGACGCAGCTCTGCTGCGGATTTTTCCCCCTTAAGGAGAACCTTGATGAAATTGACCAAAGTGGCTTTGCTGATCGCTACCGTCGCCCTGGCAACCGCAGCCAGCGCCCAAACTGTTGACAACTGGCGTGGTACGGATGGTACCGTTTGGAAAAACGGCACCAATGAACTGTGCTGGCGTGATGCCTTCTGGACCCCCGCAACCGCTGCTGTCGGTTGTGATGGCGCCATCGTGGCTCCCAAGGCTGCTCCAGCAGCTGCACCTGCTCCCGCACCGGCTCCTGTGGTTGTGGCACCCCCCGCACCGGCTCCTGCTCCCGCACCGGTTCCCGTGGCTGCTCCAGCCAAGGTCACTTATGCGGCTGACGCCTTCTTTGACTTTGACAAGTCTGTGCTCAAGCCTGAAGGCAAAGCCAAGCTTGACGACCTGGTCGCCAAGGTCAAGGACATCAGCCTTGAAGTGGTGATCGCGGTCGGTCACACCGATGCGACCGGTCCTGATGGTTACAACCAGAAGCTGTCTGTCAGCCGTTCTGAAGCTGTCAAGGCTTACTTGGTGTCCAAGGGCATTGAAAAGAACCGCATTTACACCGAAGGCAAGGGCGAAGCCCAACCTGTGGCTGACAACAAGACCAAAGAAGGTCGCGCCAAAAACCGTCGCGTTGAAATCGAAGTGGTAGGTACCCGCGCCAAGTAATTGGTCCGTCCTAGCGCTTGAAGCGCCAAATAGAGAAACCCGCTTAGGCGGGTTTTTTTATTTGGCGCTGTCAAATGGCGCGATCTGTATTGCATGATCAAGAAAGAAAAGAGAATTCAGTTTGATGGTTTGATGTATTAGGGTTTACCCTAAAATGAGGAATGCAATTTTTATCTGGACGATCACCAGAGGCAGCGATAGACAAGCTTGTTATGCAAAATGATGACGAATTGATTCAACGCGTGACAGCGTCTATTGAGGATCTCAATGTGCGTATTGCCCGACTGGCCTCGGCATTGCATGTGCCTTTGGATGACCAAGCTGCGCTGAGTTTACTGATGGCTTGGCATTCGGAGCCGCCGCTTGTCAACGAGCGCCGCAGCACACCGACCTGGCGTGCCAGTGTTCGCGCGGGCGTCGAGCGGCGCCAGAATCATCTGCGTGAAGAATTACGTGGTTTGCTGGTCTTGCGTTATCACCTGGAGACGAACAGCCTGAACGACAACGGTTTGACCGTGACACATGAGGCCATGGTGCAAGCGGAAGAGCATTTGCTGCGTCGGGGATTCAAACCAGGTGCCGACGGTTTGCATCTGGATGAATTTTTCAATGAGCCCTGAGTTATGCGCTGTATTTTTAATAATTTGGAACTGATATGAATTTGCCTTCGGATACCGAACTGATCGAAAACCACACGTTCTCCGAGATCAGCCTCGGGCAATCTGCCCGCTTGCTGCGCACACTGACGCTCGAAGACATCCAGGCATTTGCCGCCGTGTCAGGCGATACCAATCCGGCGCATCTGGACTCTGTCTATGCCAGTAACAGCCTGTTCCACGGCGTGATTGCCCACGGCATGTGGAGTGGTGCCCTGATTTCTGCCTTGTTGGGTACCCAGTTTCCTGGCCCGGGCACCATTTACCAAGACCAGGCGCTGCACTTTGTCAAGCCTGTGCGTGTGGGTGACACACTCACCGTCACGGTCACCGTCACAGCGCTGCACCCCGAAAACAAAAGCGTTGAGCTTGACTGCCGGGTTCTCAACCAGCGTGGCGAGCTGGTTTTAAGCGGTGTCGCTAAAGTGCTGGCACCGACCAGCAAGGTGCGCCTGCCGCGCGTATCGGCGCCACGCATCCAGTTGTTTGATCCGCTTGCGCGTTTTAACGATTTGCTGGCCTTGGGAAACAAACTTGAAGCCGTGCGCTGTGCCGTGGTGCACCCCTGCGACGAGGGCTCGCTGAGCGGTGCCATGGACGCAGCCCGCTATGGTCTGATCGTGCCCGTGTTGATTGGTCCTGAGGTACGTATTCGCCATGTGGCTTCCGAAGCTGGCATTGACTTGACCGGGGTCGAGATTGTGCACGTGCAGCACAGCCACGCCGCCGCCGAAAAAGCCGCCGACATGGCCGCCGCATGGGATGTCGAGATGCTCATGAAGGGCAGCCTGCACACCGACGAATTGATTCATGCGGTGCTGGCCAAGCCGGCCTTGCGCACCGGTCGGCGTATGTCGCATGTGTTTCGTTTTGACGTGCCGCTGTACCACAAGCCCTTGCTGATTACCGATGCGGCGCTCAACATTCACCCGAGCCTGAAAGAGAAAGTGGACATCATCCAGAATGCCATCGATTTCGCACGCATTCTGGGTGTACTCGAGCCTAAAGTCGCCATTTTGTCGGCTGTAGAAATGGTCAACCCGGGCATCCCTTCCACCCTGGAGGCTGCAGCACTGTGCAAAATGGCCGAACGCGGCCAGATTACCGGTGGCGTGCTCGATGGTCCCTTGGCTTTCGACAATGCCATATCGATGCAGGCTGCGCAAATCAAGAACATTGAGTCGGTGGTGGCAGGTCACGCCGACATTCTGGCGGTGCCAGATCTTGAGAGCGGCAACATGCTGGCAAAGCAGTTGGAGTATCTTGCTGGCGCGAGCGGCTCCGGCATTGTGCTTGGCGCGCGCGTGCCCATTGCGCTGACCAGCCGGGCTGATGGTCCGTCGAATCGAGTCGCCTCGGCCCTGCTGGCCTTATTGGTGGCGCATAACGCGCGCCGCGATCACCCACGTCCGGTTTGGTAAAGGTACAAGCATGTCTATTTTGGCGGTTAATGCGGGCTCATCGAGCCTGAAGTTTTCACTCTATCCCCTCGTACAACACCAGGTCACTCCCCAGATACTCTCAGGCAACATTGAGGGTCTTGAGCCAGGTGGTTCACCGGAAATGCACTGGAACTTTCAAGGTCAACGCCAGCGTCTCCAGCTGAATTTGGGCGCAGAGCGGGTCTTTCCCAAGGCTTTGCTCAGTCTGCGCGAACTGCTTGCGAGCTTGCCCAACATTCCAGCCATGCAGGCGGTGGCGCATCGGGTCGTGCATGGTGGCGCGCACTACCGCGCCAGTGTGCTGGTGTCTGATGTGGTGCTGGCCGACCTGACGCAGCTCATTTCCCTGGCGCCGCTGCACCAGCCCGCCAACCTGGAAGGCATACGCGCTTTTTCACAAGCCTTTGCCGGGCTACCGCAGGTGGCCTGCTTTGACACGGCTTTCCATGCGAGCTTGCCCGAAGTTGACTACCGTTTTGCCTTGCCAGAGGCGCTGTACCAGCAGGGCTTGCGCCGTTACGGCTTTCATGGTCTGTCGTACCAGTATGTGATGGGTGCGCTGCTGGCGCACAGCAGCCGCGCCCAAGGTCGCGTGCTGATGGCGCATCTGGGCAATGGGGCCAGTCTGTGTGCGGCACGCGAAGGCAAGAGTTGCGCGACCACCATGGGCTTTTCTGCTCTGGACGGCCTGATGATGGGAACCCGACCTGGATCACTCGATTCGGGTGCGCTGCTGTACTTGGTGGAGCAGGGTTGGGACCATGACCGCTTGCAAAAATTGTTGTACAAGCAGAGCGGCCTGCTCGGTGTCTCTGGCGTGTCCGCCGACATGCGCCGCTTGCGCGCGGACAGCTCTACCAGTGCCAAATTGGCGGTGGACATGTTCACCTACCGGGTGCTGCGCGAAAGTGGGGCTCTGGTCGCTTGCTTGCAGGGCCTGGATGTGCTTGCCTTCAGTGGTGGCATTGGCGAACACGACGTCGCCTTGCGCACCGATATGGGCCAGCGGTTGGCCTGGTTGGGGGTGGTCATCGATCCCAAGCTGAACCTGCAGGCCACGGGTGACAAGATCATGGCCATTCACGCCCCTGACAGCGCGATTGAAGTTTGGGTGGTGCCCACCGACGAAGGTGTGGTCGCCGCACGCGAAGCCGCGCAATTGATCTCCGCCTGACCAGGTTTTCGCGCCAGTGCCGGGCTTTGCGATACTAGGCGCATGCAGCTTCAAGATATTCTTTATTCCCAGGGTTTTGGCACTCGGCGTGTCTGCGCCGGTTTGATTCAGCAGGGCCTGGTTCAGGTCTATGCATCGGGTCCGTTGGAGAGCCCTGTCAAGTGCCTTCAGGCGGCTGCTGAATTTGCAGCCGAGGGCTTGCGCTTTCAAGTGCAGGGCGTGGACTGGCCGTATGCCGACAAGGCCTACATCATGCTCAACAAGCCAACCGCGACCGAGTGTTCGCAAAAGCCGTCCACCTACCCCAGCATCTACACCTTGCTGCCGTCGCCGCTGCGACTGCGCCCGCAAAAGGGGGCGGTCCAGGGCGTGCAGGCGGTGGGACGACTTGATCAGGACACCACCGGCCTGCTGTTGCTTACCGACGACGGCAAGTTCATCCACCGCATGAGCTCGCCGCGCCACCATGTGCCCAAGGTGTACGAGGTCACGGTCAAGCATCCGCTCGATGCGCGTCAGGTCAACCAGTTGCTGGCGGGAGTGGTGCTTGATGACGACCCCAAGCCGGTGCGTGCGGCCGCCTGCGAGGCTGTCTCTGAATTCCATTTGCGACTGACGCTCACCGAGGGCAAATACCACCAGGTCAAACGCATGGTCGCGGCTGTCAGCAACCGGGTCGAGGCGCTGCACCGCTCGCAAATCGGTGGTCTGCGTTTGCCCGAGGAGATGGCGCCGGGTCAATGGCGCTGGCTCAGTGCGTCAGATTTGGCCTGCATTGCAGGCGCGCCTGCTGCGGTATGCTCGACGCCATGAGTTTGTTGTTCGATTCATTCTGGCGCGCGGTGGCTTATGGTTTGAAGCCCCGGGTCATCGTCCTGTCGTTTTTGCCGCTGCTGCTGATGACAGGCCTTGCTTTGGGTTTGGGCTATCTGTACTGGGATGGGGTGCTGACATCGGTGCGCCTGTGGCTGGAATCGTCCAGTCTGATGACCAATATTGCCGCCTGGTTGCAGAGCTTTGGCATGGGTAACCTGAAGGTCGTGCTGGCGCCACTGATCGTGATTTTTGTGGTTACGCCCATCCTTGTGGTGTTCTCGCTGTTGGTGGTGGCGCTCATGATGACCCCGGCACTGACCTCGCTGGTGGCCAAAAACCGCTTTCCTTCACTGGAGCGCAAACGCGGCGGCTCCCTGCTTGCCAGCTTGTGGTGGTCCTTGTTGTCCACGCTGCTGGCGCTGGTGGCGCTGGTCGTATCGATACCGCTGTGGCTTATTCCGCCCTTGATCCTGATTTTGCCGCCCCTCATCTGGGGCTGGCTCACTTACCGGGTGATGGCGTTTGATGCACTGGCTGAGCATGCCAGCAGTGAGGAGCGGCGTGAGATTTTCCGTCGCCACCGGCTCAGCTTGCTGGGCATCGGCTTGTTTTGCGGTTATTTGGGCGCCGCCCCCAGCTTGATCTGGGCCTCGGGTGTTTTGTTTGTGGCGGCGTTTGTGGTGCTGGTGCCCCTGGCGATCTGGCTTTACACGCTGGTGTTTGCTTTGGCTTCGCTTTGGTTTGCACACTTCTGCCTGACTGCCCTGCAAAACTTGCGGCAAGAACGTGCCCAAGCCGCCGCTGCGCCAACGCCGCCCGATGCCATCCCGCTTGATTCTTTGACCCTGCCCATAAGCCATGCCCCTGACCCAACCTGACGCTGCCCCGAAATTCGGTCTGATCATCATTGGCGACGAAATTTTGTCGGGCAAACGTGCTGACAAGCATTTGCCCAAAGTGATCGAATTGCTCAAGGCGCGTGGCCTGTCATTGGCCTGGGCCGAGTATGTGGGCGACGACCCTGCGCGCATCACGGCGGCCCTGCAGCGTGCGTTTGAGTCAGGCGACGTGGTGTTTTCCACCGGCGGCATTGGCGCCACCCCAGACGACCACACGCGCCAGTGTGCCGCACGCGCACTTGGTGTAGACCTGGCGCTGCACCCGCAGGCCAAGGTTTTGATCGAACAACGCATGCAGGAACTGGCGCTGGAGCAGGGTAAAAGCTACGACCCTGACCAAGCCGACAACCTGCACCGCCTCAATATGGGCGTTTTCCCTCAGGGCGCGCAGATCATTCCCAACCCCTACAACAAGATCCCCGGATTTTTCCTGACCCAAGAGCGTGGTGGGGTGTTTTTTGTACCGGGGTTTCCGGTGATGGCCTGGCCCATGATCGAGTGGGTGCTTGACACCCATTACCGAGCGCTGTTTGCCAAAGACAGCTGGCTGGAGCGGTCGGTGATCATTTTTGGTGCCATGGAGGCGACCCTGACGCCCCTGATGGAAAACCTTGAGCGTGATTTTCCCGACATCAAGGTGTTCAGTCTGCCCAGCGTGGATCACCCAGACTTTGGGCGCCATATTGAATTGGGCGTGAAAGGGACACCTGATGCCGTGGCCAGCGCATTTATTGGGTTGCTGGACGGCTTGGCACCCTTTAAGCTTAAGTTAGGCCCTGAAATGGTGCGTTCTTGAGGCTTAACCCTTTGTTCTTTTTGTTTGCACATATTTGGTGCAAAGTGAACACGCGGAACACACGCTGAATGCCCTTAATTCGCCTTCCCAGGCTGCTGACCTCTTTGAAAGTGGCGAAACTCAGGGCAAAATACGCCCCATGACGGGTCCCGCCAAAACAAGATGGATCTGGCACAAAACCTGCATTCCCAATCCCAAACCCCTTTTAACAACTGTTCCTTTGGAGTAACTAATGGCCAAGACCGTCGCAGACGTGATGAAGATGGTGAAAGACAACGAAGTCAAATTTGTCGACTTTCGTTTCACCGATACCCGTGGCAAAGAGCAGCACGTCACTGTGCCTGTGTCCCATTTTGACGAAGACAAGTTCACTTCTGGTCACGCGTTTGACGGTTCGTCCGTGGCGGGCTGGAAAGGCATCGAAGCCTCGGACATGCAACTCATGCCCGACGCCAATACCGCCAACATCGATCCTTTCTTTGAAGAAACCACCCTCTTCATGAGCTGCGACGTGATTGAACCCACCGACGGCAAAGGTTACGAGCGTGACCCGCGCTCGGTGGCCCACCGCGCAGAAGCCTACCTGAAAGCCTCGGGCATGGGCGACACCGCCTACTTTGGACCCGAGCCAGAGTTCTTCTTGTTTGACGACGTGCGTTGGAACACCGATGCATCTGGTGCGTTCTTCAAGATCGACGACTACGAAGCTCCCTGGAACTCGGGCAAGAAAATGGAAGGCGGCAACCGTGGCCACCGTCCCAGCACCAAGGGTGGCTATTTCCCTGTTCCTCCCGTTGACAGCACGCAAGACATGCGTTCTGAAATGTCCTTGATTCTGGAATCCCTGGGCATCCCGGTTGAAGTGCACCACCACGAAGTCGCTGCTCCTGGCCAATGCGAATTGGGCACCAAGTTCAGCACACTGGTTGAGCGCGCCGACTGGACTCAGGTCCTGAAATACGTGGTTCAAAACGTGGCCAATGCCTACGGTAAAACCGCCACCTTCATGCCCAAGCCCATCGTTGGCGACAACGGTAGCGGCATGCACGTGCACCAGTCGATCTGGAAAGACGGCAAGAACCTGTTTGCTGGCGACGGCTATGCTGGTCTGTCTGACTTCGCTCTGTACTACATCGGCGGCATCATCAAGCACGCCCGTGCCCTGAACGCCATCACCAACCCGGGCACCAATAGCTACAAACGCCTGGTTCCTGGTTTCGAGGCGCCGGTGAAGCTGGCTTACTCGGCCAAGAACCGCTCGGCTTCCATTCGTATTCCCTACGTGGCGAACCCCAAGGGTCGTCGTATCGAGGCACGTTTCCCCGATCCGCTGATGAATCCCTACCTGGGTTTCTCGGCCCTGATGATGGCCGGCCTGGACGGTGTCGAAAACAAGATCCATCCTGGCGAAGCCGCTACCAAGGACCTGTACCATCTGCCACCCGAAGAAAACGCACTGATCCCCACCGTCTGCCACAGCTTGGACCAAGCGCTGGAATGCCTGGACGCAGACCGCGCCTTCCTGACCAAGGGCGGTGTCTTCACTGACGGTCTGCTCGACGCCTACATTGAACTCAAGATGACCGAAGTCACGCGCTTGCGCATGGCGACGCACCCGATCGAGTTCGACATGTATTACTCGCTTTAAGCGGGCAAGCAGGGTTGTACCGGACAACCCTGGGGTCAAAAAATGGGACGGCTCAGGCCGTCCTTTTTTATTGTGGGAAACTCACAACCCACACCGTGGAAAGGGATGCCATGACACCGGCGTGCCGTTGCTGATAAGAGGGTTTGAATTTTTATGACACAAATCACCTGGCCGGGCTTGCTGCTGTTGCTGCTGTGTGCTAACGCACAGGCGCAGGAGCGTATTTACCGTTGTGGCAACGTCTACACCAATACGGTGACCGAGGCACAAGCCAAAAACTGCAAACTGGTGGAAGGTGCCAACGTGACGGTGGTGCAGGGCACGCGTCCGGCCTCCCAGCCGGCGCCGAAGCAGGCCAGCTCTGCCAGTGCCGGCCCGCGCGTGGCTTCGCAGGAGCAAAAGTCGCGTGACTCTGATGCCCGCCTGATTTTGCAATCCGAGCTAAAAAAAGCCGAGGCGCGTCAAACTGAGTTGCTCAAGGAATACAACAACGGCGAGCCAGACAAGCGCGGCGACGAGGTGCGCAATTACCAGCGCTATCTTGACCGGGTCGCTGAACTCAAAGCCAGCCTGGCGCGCAACGAAAGTGACATGGCCGGGATTCGCCGTGAAATTGAGCGTCTGCCTGCCAGCGGCTCGACCCGCTAATGCATTCGGACGGTCGAACTTGAAACTGCCCTTTACAAAATCCCGTCCCGCAACGAACAGCGCCCCGAGCCAGCGTTTTGCTGCCTTCGACCTGTTGGCCACGCTGGTGGCCGTGGTGCAAAGTGATGGCACGGTGACGTTTGCCAACGCCGCTCTGGAGGATTCCTTGGGGGTCTCCCGGCGCACCATTGTGGGTTCGCATTTGCCGGGCTCCTTTACCGAGCCTGCTCATTTGGAAACCGCACTGCAGGGCGCTGGCAGCAACGAGTTTGCCGCCCTGCGCTACGATGCCAAACTGCTGCGTCTAGGGCGAGAACTGTTGCCAGTGCATGTCATCGTGACCCAAACCGAAAGCGCTGACATCATCGTTGAACTGCTGCCGCTGGCGCAGCAGGCACGCCAGGACCGTGAAGAGCGCCTGGCTGAGCAGGCCCAGGCCAACAAGGAACTGATTCGCAACCTGGCCCACGAGATCAAGAATCCGCTGGGCGGTATTCGTGGCGCAGCGCAGTTGCTGGAACTGGAACTGGATCAGCCCGAACTCTCTGAATACACCCAGGTCATCATTCACGAAGCAGACCGCCTGCAATCTCTGGTAGACCGTTTGCTGGCACCCCACCGCCGGCCGCACGTGGTGGGCGATGTCAATATTCACGAAGTCTGCGAGCGGGTGCGCACGCTGATTCTGGCGGAGTTCCCCAAGGGACTCAAGGTGGTGCAGGACTACGACACCTCGATCCCCGAGTTCCGTGGCGACCGCGAGCAGCTCATTCAGGCGCTCATCAATGTCGCCCACAACGCGGCGCAAGCGCTTGTTGATCGCATCAGCCAGGGTGATGCACAAATCATTTTTCGCACCCGGGTCGCCCGACAAACCACTTTTGGCAAACAACGCTACCGGTTGGCATTGGAATTGCATGTGATTGACAACGGGCCTGGCGTGCCAGCCTCGATCAAAGACCGAATTTTTTACCCGCTGGTGTCGGGCCGCGAGGGCGGCTCCGGGCTGGGCCTGACATTGGCGCAAACCTTTGTCCAGCAGCACCACGGTTTGATCGAGTGCGACAGTACGCCGGGTGCCACGGATTTCAAAATACTGATTCCTTTGCCTTGACCGCAAGGTGGCTGCAGCGCATCGCAAGGTGACTGCAGACTGGTGTGGTAAGGCAACTACCTATAAGGCAAGATAACGTAATGAAGCCCATTTGGATCGTAGATGATGACCAGTCCATTCGCTTCGTCCTGGAAAAGGCGCTGCTGCGCGAGCAATTGCCCAGTCGCAGTTTTACCAACGCGCGCGATGTTCTTGCCGCCCTCGAAGAAGACAAGGCACCGCAGGTGCTGGTCAGCGACATTCGCATGCCGGGTGGTTCGGGGCTAGACCTGCTCGACCAGGTCAAGGCCAAGTACCCGGGTTTGCCAGTCATCATCATGACCGCCTACTCCGACCTGGACAGCGCGGTGTCGGCCTTTCAGGGCGGTGCTTTTGAGTACTTGCCCAAGCCATTTGACCTGTCCAAAGCCGTCGAACTCATTCGCCGTGCCGTTGAAGAAAGCCAGCGCGAAGAAGTCGCAGATGAAGCGATGACCGAGGCGCCAGAAATGCTTGGCCAGGCGCCCGCCATGCAGGACGTGTTTCGCGCCATTGGCCGCCTGAGTCAGAGCAACGTCACAGTCATGATCACCGGTGAGTCGGGCTCGGGCAAGGAGCTGGTGGCGCGCGCGCTGCACAAGCATTCGCCGCGCGCCAATGGCCCGTTTGTCGCCATCAACACCGCAGCCATTCCCAAAGACCTGCTCGAGTCCGAGCTTTTCGGCCATGAACGCGGTGCCTTCACCGGGGCGCAAACCATGCGCCGCGGTCGTTTTGAGCAGGCCGATGGCGGCACCCTGTTTCTGGATGAAATTGGTGACATGCCCTTCGATTTGCAGACTCGCTTGCTGCGGGTGCTGTCAGATGGCCATTTTTACCGGGTGGGCGGCCACAGTGCGGTCAAAACCAACGTGCGTGTGATTGCTGCCACGCACCAGAATCTGGAACAACGCGTCAAGGAAGGGGTGTTTCGCGAGGACCTGTTTCACCGCCTTAACGTGATTCGCCTGCGTCTGCCGGCGCTGCGGGAGCGGCGTGAAGACATCCCCATGCTGACACGGCACTTTTTGCAGCAAAGCGCCCGCCAGTTGGGGGTCGAACCCAAGCGCATCTCCGATGCCGCGCTGGCCTGGATCGGGCAGTTTGCTTTTCCGGGCAACGTGCGTCAGCTTGAAAACATGTGCCACTGGCTCACCGTGATGGCACCGGCACAAGTGATCGAGCCGAAAGACCTGCCACCTGAAGTGGCGGTCACAGAAACAGCCCCTGCGCTGCCGGTCTTGACCGGCGCCCTGCCTCTGACTGAAGCGTCTGCGACGGTGCCGGTACCCGCTGATATGGCTGTTTTGCAGAAATTGCCGGATGTGCCCGCTGTGCTTACCGTGCTGGAGGGGGGCTGGGAGCAAGGTCTGGAAGCCGAGGCCAGTGCCTTGCTCGCGACCGATCGCACCGACGTCTGGGACACCCTGACGGCCCGCTTCGAGTCGCGCTTGATTCAGGCAGCCCTGACCGCCACCCGGGGTCGGCGCATCGACGCCGCGCAAAAGCTGGGCATTGGTCGCAACACCATCACCCGGAAAATCCAGGAACTTGGCCTGGAGTAGTGTCTGGGAGCCTGGGCGGCAAAGCGCTCTGCCGCCCAGACTCCTCAGCTGAGGTCGACCACCACCGGTGCGTGGTCGCTGGGGCGTTCGTTTTTGCGTGGTGTCTTGTCGATCCAGCAGGCTGAGACCAGGGGTTTGAGCGCGCCAGTCACCAAAATGTGATCAATCCGCATGCCTCGGTTGCGTCTGAAACCAAAATCCCGGTAGTCCCACCACGAATAGCTTTTGGCGGGTTGTGCAAACAAACGGTGGGCATCAACCAGGCCCAGCGCCATCAGGGCATTGAGTTCATAGCGTTCTTCGTCGGTGCAATGGATCTGGTCGCGCATGCCCTCGGGGTCCCAGACATCGGCATCGTCAAAGGTGATGTTGAAGTCGCCCATCAGCACCAGCTTGGGGTAGGTGACCAGTTCCGTGCGCAACCAGTCGCGCAGGCCCTTGAGCCAGGCCAGTTTGTATTCGAACTTGTCGCTGCCAGGTTCCTGGCCATTTGGGAAATACGCACCCACCACGCGGATGTCGGAATCGAATGAGGCGCTGATCACACGCGCCATATCGTCAGAAAAACCGGGTATGTTGCGCACCACGCTGGTGCCCGGGGTTTTGCTGATCAGCGCCACGCCGTTGTAGGTCTTTTGACCAAAACAAACCGATTGGTAACCCGCCTCGGCAAAGGCCGCGTGCGGAAACTTGTCGTCGCTCATCTTGAGCTCTTGCAGCGCCAGCACGTCGACCGGGTTGGTGCTGAGCCAGTCCAGCACTTGTGGCAGCCGCACCGTGAGCGAATTGATGTTCCAGGTGGCTAGTTTCATGGCTTCAAAGATCCTTTTGGTAGGTCACAAAACTGTAGCCGAGTCCCGTGCTGCTGAGGTGGGAGTCACGCGCCACTTCCCGCCAATCTGGGCCGAAGTGGGGCGCCAAGGCATCACCCTCAAAATCGGCATCGATTTCGGTCACAACGGCGGTACTGGCCTGCACCAGGGCCTGGGCATAGAGCTCGGCGCCACCGATGACCCAGGCCGTGCTCTCGGGCGGGCAGGCAGCACAGGCGGCTTCGATGGAATGGGCCACCACGGCACCGTCAGCCGTCCAACCCGGCTGGCGCGTCACCACCACATTGATGCGGCCGGGTAGCGGGCGAAATTTGGGCGGCAGGGAATCCCAGGTTTTGCGACCCATGATGACGGGACAGCCCAGCGTGCTGCGCTTGAAGTGCGCCAGGTCCTCGGGCAGGTGCCAGGGCAGGGCGTTGTGTTTGCCGATGACACCGTTGCGGGCACGGGCCAGGATCAAATTGAGTTTCATGGTGATGTTGTAGGTTGGCGCGGTGGCAGCAGCACGGCGGCAATGGCAGCCATGACACACAGCGCCGCCACCAGGTCTTGCCAGCCCGGCATTTCGTTGACGATCAGGGTGGCGCTCAGGGTGCCTACCATCGGCACCGCCATCACGCTCATGGCACTGGTGGATGGCGGCAAATGGCGTGCCATGCTGAACCAGATGACCTGGGCAAAACCATAGTTGATGAGGGCGCCATACAGCAGACTGCCCCACATCAGCCCAGAAAATTCCCAACTGGGCCCGGGTTCAAGCACGGCTGCAACAAACCACAGGCAGATGCTGGTCAAAATCAGCATCCAGACCGTCAAGGCCTCCATCGGCAGCGTCAGGTGCGCCCGGCGCATCATCAGGGTGCCCGCAGCCCAACACAGGGCGGCCAGTTCCATCCAGACAATGCCCAGCGGTTTGCCGCTCAAGGCGGTGAGTTCGTTGAAGGTAAGCAAAGCAATGGTCAAAGCCACCGCCACCATGGCAAAGACAATGCGCCGCGTGAGTTTTTCCTTGAACAGCAGGACCCCCAACAGCACGGTCCAGATCGGCATGGTGAAGCCCAGAATGGCGGCGCGGCCGCTGGCCAGCTCTTTCACACCCAGAATCGACAAGGTGTGCCAGCCCAGCACATTGGGCAGCCCCAAGGTGATCACGCTGCGCCACTCGGCAGCCTGCGGCCACATGCGCACGCCTTTGAAGCGGTAATAGCTGAACAGCCATAGCGCGCCACAGCTCATGGTGAGGGCGCGAAAGTACAGTGGCGAAAGTTCGCGCAAGCTGTACTTCATCATGGGCCAGTTGATGCCCCACATCAGCGTGAGGGCGACCAGGCCCCAGATCTGGCGGCGGCTGATCACACCGCCACCGGGGCCTTGATGGCGGGGTGGCACTGGTAGCCGTGCACCGCAAAGTCTTCATACACGTAGTCAAAAATCGAGTCAGGTCGGCGTTTGATTTCCAGGGTGGGGTAGGCGAACGGTGTGCGGCTCAGTTGCTGTGCCACCTGTTCGGCGTGGTTGCTGTAAATGTGGCAGTCGCCGCCGGTCCAGATGAAATCACCCACGTCCAGGTCGCATTGCTGCGCCACCATGTGCGTCAGCAGTGCATAGCTGGCAATGTTGAAGGGCACGCCCAAAAAAATGTCAGCGCTGCGTTGGTACAACTGGCAGCTCAATTTGCCTTTGCCGCCTGGTTCGCTTGCCGGGGCCACGTAGAACTGGAAAAAGGCGTGGCAGGGCATGAGCGCCATCTTGTCGAGTTCGGCCACGTTCCAGGCGCTGACCAGCATGCGGCGCGAATCTGGGTTGCTTTTGAGGGTCTGCATGATCTGGCTGATCTGGTCGATGTGACCGCCGTCCGGTGTGGGCCAGCTGCGCCATTGCACGCCATAGACCGGCCCCAGGTCACCGGTGGCGGGGTTGGCCCACTCGTCCCAAATGGTGCAGCCGTTGTCCTGCAGCCATTTGACGTTGGAATCGCCGCGCAAAAACCAGAGCAGCTCGACGATGATGGCTTTTAAAAAAACTTTTTTGGTGGTGACCAGCGGAAAACCCTGAGCCAGGTCAAAGCGCATCTGGTGGCCAAAGACGCTTTTGGTACCGGTGCCGGTGCGGTCGGCCTTGAAAACACCGTGGGTATCCACCTGGCGCAGCAGATGTTCGTATTGGGAGCTGGTTGATTGGGGCATGACAAGAAAAACACGCTTTAAAGTTAGTGCGTGATGTTAACGGAGCGCAGAGTCCTGCTGCGCGTCCAGATCGCTGGTCATGACATACAGTGCGGTCTGGCATGAATGAACACCAAGAGGAAATCAATGATGGGTACGTTGACAAATGAAGGCAATAAGCTGGCGGCTTCCGATGCATCCATCCTGACCGACACCTCCTTTCTGAATGACCTGCGGCGTCAGATGCTGAAGTTTGCAACGCTGCAACTTTCCAACAGCCACGCCGCAGAAGACGCCGTGCAGGAAGCGCTGGTTGGTGCGCTGAAAAATGCCAGGTCTTTTGCTGGCCGCGCGGCCCTGAAAACCTGGGTATTTGCCATCCTCAAAAATAAAATTGCAGATACCTTGCGACAGAAACAGCGCATGGTCGATGCCAGCAGCCTGCTCAGGGAAGATGAAGAAGGCGAAGATTTTTCTGAACTTTTTGACCAAAAAGCCCACTGGCAGGCCGATGAAAGGCCGGCCACATGGGGTAACCCGCATGACGCTTTGCATCAGAACCAGTTCTGGAAAGTGTTCGAGACCTGTCTGGAAGCGCTACCCGGCAACCAGGCCCGGGTGTTCATGATGAGAGAATTCGTCGAGTTTGATACAAATGAAATTTGCAACACGGTGGGCATCACCACCACCAACCTGAATGTGATGCTGCACCGATCACGCTTGCGTCTGCGTGAGTGTCTGGAAAATAACTGGTTTCTGACGGGAGAACGCACATGATGAATTGTGAAAACATCACCCGCTTGATCTCTGAGTCGCAGGATCGTACGCTGTCGCTGACGGAAAAAATCAACCTGAAAATGCACGTCGTGATGTGCGCTGGTTGCAAGAACTTCAGTCTGCAGGTGCCGTTTCTCAGCCAGGCCATGAAAGCTTATGCCAAGGGCTACGACGAAGTTCAGGATGACGAAGTCAAGAAATAGAGGTGCTGTGGCCTCCCCGTGGCTTGATGACCTACTGGTAACGCCTGGCAATCCAGTGGTCCAGCGACAGCTTGCCGGGCCCGTGCACCATCAGGTACAAGAGCACGGCAGCCCAGGTGCCGTGGGTGGGGTAGGCATCGGGGTAGACAAACAGCTGGATCGTTATCGTCATACCCAACAAGGCCAGGGCTGACAAGCGGGTGGCGATGCCAAGCAAAATCAGTACCGGGAAAAAATGCTCGGCAAAGGCGGCCATGGTGGCGGCAATTTCGGGCGGAATCACGGGCAGGCGGTATTCGTCCCTGAACAAGTCCACCACCGAATCCGACAAACGCGGCCAGCCCAGGGTAAATTCGCGGTTGACGAGGTCGATCTCAATGCCTTGCACCTTTGTCTGGCCCGACTTCCAGAACACCGCAGCGATGGAAAAGCGCGCGACGAATGCCAGCAAGGTGTTGGGGAGTTGCGTGCACAGTGTGATGAACTGTCGAATCAGCCTGGGCAGGAGCCCGGAATCAGCAGGTGCCGTGACGCTCAAAGTGTCAGTGCGTGTGTTCATGGTGCGATTCTCCGGTGATGATGTGGGTAATGAGCTGCCAGCGAAGCAGCAAGGCCAGGGCCTGGCTTAAATCAAATTCGGGGTCGCTGCTGCCTGCAGCGCCTGCGGCGTCAAGCAAGGACTGACCGGTTTGCAAGGCGCGAATAAACTGTGCGTCCCCGGCGGAAAGTTCGTGGGTTTCCACATCGAGCTGATGGCGGAACACCAGCGCCACCTGTGCCAGGTCCGGATCGACCGAAGTCATGCACAGCGCCCCCTGGTGCGCCGCCCACACCGAAACCACAGCGAAGGGCGAGTCGATCACCTGCACTGAAGGGTGCACCAGCAACCGCAATGACAGAAGTTGCTCGGGGTCGGCCAGTGCAGCCTGTAGGGCTTCGGTTTGGATGGGGGCTACATCAGCAGCGTGATAAGCCAGAACCCGCGCCATTTCAAGTCGCGCGACATCTGCCAGATAGGGCACCGGGGCGGCAGGGGGAAAAGACGCCACAAAGTTGGCGAAGCCGTTACCGTAATAGGCCATCAGGCGCGAGTGCGGTGGGTTCGCTTGTACAAACACCCGGGCCATGGCCCGAAAAAATGCTTCGCCCACCAGGGCCTGCACGACGGGAAAGGTGTCGGCCAGCGCATCGATCAGTGACACCGTGACGTTGTTGCGGTAGACCGCAAAACGCAGCTCGGGGTCAGATCCGTTCCAGCTGGTGAGGCCGCCGGGGCAAGGCTGGTCGGGGTTCAGCAGGGCTGCTGCGAAGGCGCTCTGGGTGCTCATGAAGCCACCTCTTCAGCGCTCAGCGCAAGCAACTGCTGACCGGCTAGATTCGCCTCGGCCAATAAAACCGGCCAGGCTGGCACATCGTTGTCGCGCTCGATCAGGGTGGGCCTGGCGCCCGTGAGGCCCAGCGTGAAGGCGTACAAATTCCAGACCGCCTGATCGACGGGGGCGCCATGGCTGTCGATCAGCAACAGGTCACCGTTACCGTCCTGGGTTTGTGCAAATCCGGCCAGGTGAATTTCTCCGACCTCACTGAGCGGCAGCGCCCGGATGTAAGCGACCGAATCGCGCTGGTGGTTGACGCTGCAGACATGGACGTTGTTCACGTCCAGCAACAGTCCACAACCCGTGCGGCGCAGTACCTCGGTCAAAAAGGTGGCTTCATCCCAGGTGGACGCCGAAAATTCGACATACGT
>JAQSDS010000370.1 GCA_029946045.1 Rhodoferax sp. | reverse complement strand
GATGACGCGCAGGTCAGCGCCCACTTTGGCCAGACGGTGCTGCTGGCGCGCGAACTGGTGGCCTGGGGTGACACCGCCGACGTGCTGACAGACAGCCACTTGCGGCGCGCCCGCACGCTGGCCGAAGCCTGGGACGACAGTGCCGACATTTGTCATACCGACGAGGTCCGCGCATGATGGCGCTGTGGGACTGGGTGGTCGGGCCCTTTGCCGAATTCGCCTTCATGCGTCGCGCGCTGGTGGCCACGCTGGCGCTGGCCGTCAGCGCCGCGCCGCTCGGTGTTTTTTTGACGCTGCGGCGGATGAGCTTGCTGGGCGACGCCATCAGCCATGCAGTGCTGCCCGGTGTCGCCATTGGCTTCATGTTTTCTGGCCTGTCGCTCACCGCCATGGCTGCGGGTGGTGTGATCTCAGGGCTCCTGGCGGCCGCCCTGGCTGGTTTCATCAGTCGCTTCACCACCCTGAAAGAAGACGCCAGCCTGGCCGCTATTTACCTGGTGGCGCTGGCCCTGGGGGTGACTCTGTTGTCGCGGCAAGGCACACAGCTGGACCTGCTGCACATTTTGTTTGGCAGCGCGCTGGGGGTGGACGGCGCCGGGCTGTTGCTGGTGGCGAGCGTGGCCAGCGTCAGCCTGGTCGCCTTGGCCGCGCTGTACCGTGGCCTGGTGCTGGAAAGCTTTGACCCGGTATTTCTGGCCGCCGCCGCCGGGCGCGGTTGGGGCCGTCGCGGCTGGATCTGGCAACAAGCGTTTCTGATGCTGGTGGTGGTCAATCTGGTGGCTGGTTTTCAGACCCTGGGCACGCTGATGGCGGTGGGCCTGATGATGCTGCCGGCGGTGTCGGCCCGGCTCTGGCATGACAGCCTGAGTGCGCAGCTGGTCCATGCCAGCATCCAGGCCGCGCTGGCTGGCAGCGTCGGATTACTTCTGTCCTACCACCTCGACACACCCAGCGGGCCGACCATCATTGGCTGTGCTGGCATGCTCTACGGCCTGTCTTTGCTGGTGTCACCCGGCGGCTGGCTGCCCCGCGTGCTCAAGCGCCCGCACCGGGTCGGCTGAATTTACCCCTAACCGAGAAGAAAACCACAACATGATCAACGTCCTCGGGATCTCGGCACTGCTTTTCTGTGGGCTGTTCATGACACCCGGCCATGCTGCCCAGCCGATTCCGGTCGTGGCCTCGTTCAGCATCCTCGGCGACCTGGTGCAGGTGGTGGGTGGCGAGCGTGTGCAGGTCACGACCCTGGTGGGGCCCGATGCCGACGCCCACAGCTTCGAGCCCAGACCCGTCGACGCGCGGGCCATTTTGAAAGCGCGGCTGTTTGTCATCAACGGGCTCAATTTTGAACCCTGGGCCGAAAAACTGGCCAAATCTGCTGCTTACCAAGGTGCCATGGTGGTGGCCTCGCGCGGCGTCAAGCCGCTTCAGCTGGAAGCGGCTGGGCACGGCCACCATGACGCTGACCCACACGCCTGGCAAAACCCCAACAACGTGGTGCTGTATGTGCAAAATATCGCCGCCAGCCTGTCCAAAGTAGACCCTGCGGGTGCGAGCAGCTACCAGGCCAATGCGGCGCGTTATGCCCAACAGCTGCAAGATTTTGATGCGCAGGCCAGGGTGCAAATCACCGCCCTGCCCGCAGCCAAACGCAAGGTGATCAGCTCACACGATGCCTTTGGCTACTTTGCGGCGCACTATCAGATCAAGTTTTTGGCACCTGAGGGCGTCAACGCCGATGCCACGCCGAGCGCGAAACATGTAGCCGAGTTGATCCGGCAAATGAAGCGCGAAAAAATCAGGGCGGTCTTTGTCGAGAACATGAGCAACCCCAAATTGATCGCGCAACTCAGCAAAGACGCCGGTGCCACGCTGGGCGGCACCTTGTACTCCGACGCGCTTTCGGGGCCGGCTGAGCCGGGCTCAAGCTACCTCAAAATGATGCAGCACAACCTGAAGCAGCTGCTTGCCGGCATGCGTCTGAACTAAGGGGCTGGTGCCATCGCATCCCAGGCCGCCAGCGCCTCAGCCACCAGCATCAGGCCTGGGCCGCCGCCCATGTAGACACAGACCGCCAGCGCCTCTTCGAGTTCGCCGCGGGTGCAACCGAGACGGTGCAAGGCCTTGACGTGAAACGCAATGCAACCAGCGCAATGCTGGGTAATGCCAATGGCCAGGGCGATCAGCTCCTTGTGCTTGGCGCTGACCAGGCCCTCGGCCATCGAGGCTTTTGCCAGCTGGGCAAAACCCTGCATGGCCTCGCCTTGCGATTTGCGAAAGGGACCGAGGTTGTCATTGATGCTCTTCATCAGGCCAATGGAATCAAAGGTACTCATCACACTCCTTGCTTTTGAAAATCTACCAAATTCAGCAAACAGTTGCCGTCTGTCGTCAGGATGGCAAGCCATGTGGTGTTGAACCCAGGGCCTATTTGCATCACGTCATGATTACATAAGTCATGCTGGAATTATTGTAAGTGCAAGCCACTGGGTCACCCAAAACCGGGTCGAGGCAGATAACACGGTAGTGGGTGAATCAACCGGGCAATACGCTTTGCTACGTGTCCCCCGCCCGCTGCGCGGGCTCCTTCTCTACCTCCGCAAAACGTATCACCCGACTGA
>JAQSDS010000369.1 GCA_029946045.1 Rhodoferax sp. | reverse complement strand
ATCATGGCCTTGGTGAAGTCAGCCTCGCCCACGCTCACGCCGCCGCTGGTGATGATGGCATCGGCCTGCAAGGCGGCTTGTACAAAGGCAGCCTCGAGGGCCTCGGGCTGGTCGCGCACCACGCCCATGTCGATCACCTGGCAACCCAGTCGGGTCAGCAGGCCAAACACGGTGTAACGGTTGCTGTCATAAACCGCACCTTCGCGCGGCGCCTCGCCCAAGCTCAGGATTTCGTCGCCAGTCGAAAAGTAAGCCACCTTGAGGCAGCGCACGACAGGCACGGTGCGGATGCCCAGGCTGGCCAACAGCCCCAGCGCGGCAGGGCTGAGCAGTTCGCCTTTTGGCAGCGCCGGCTGGCCTTGCATGAGGTCTTCGCCCAGGCGGCGGCGGTTGTCGCCAGCTTGCAGCAGCTGGGCAGGAAGGGTGATCTGGTCGCCAGCAACGGAGGTGAATTCTTGCGGTACCACGGTGTCCAGACCGGCGGGTAGGATGGCGCCAGTCATGATTTTGAGACACTCGCCTGGCAGCACCCGCCCGCTCCAGGCCTTGCCTGCCAGCGCGGTGCCGATCACTTTCAGGCTGAGTGGCGCGTCAGGGCTGAGCTGCGCGCCGTCAAAGGCGAAACCGTCCATGGCCGAGTTGTCATGCGGCGGTACGCTGATGGGGCTGATAACGGCTTGCGCCAGAACCCGGCCCAGTGCCTCAAACACCCCCACTTCTTCCACTTCGGTGACGGGTTCGACCAGTTGAGTCAGAAAAATATTCACCATGTCGGCGCTCAGCGCCAGCGGGTCGTAACCCGCAAGCTCACTGGCAATTTGGTCCAGCGTTTTCATGCTCTGCGACTTTCCAGTTGCTGCAGTTCGGCGAGGGTGTTGGCGTTGAAAAAGGCCTGCGGGTCGTCGCCGGGCGCATCAAACGCTACCACGGCGGTGGGATGCAGGGCCGTCCAGGCGTCAATCTTGCGGCCACCGTCCTGGGTAAAGCGCACCAGGCTTTCCAGCAACTCGGTGCGCAGCAGGCAAAACACCGGCTGGCTGCGCACCTGCATGTGGCCGTCCTTGCCGGCTTCGGGGGCCGCCGCCATGGCGATGTCGGCGTCCTCGGCTTCCAGGGCTTGCGCCATGCGCTGCGCCAGGTCCAGTGGCAGCAGCGGGGTGTCGCAGGGCACGGTCAGCAAATAAGGGGTTTCGCAGCGTTCCAGTCCGGTCAGAAAACCAGCCAAAGGGCCAGCGTAGTCGGCCAGCACATCGGGCCAGACCGGGACGCCAAACGACTCATAGGCGGCCAGGTTGCGGTTGGCATTGATCATGATCTGACCCACGCCGCCGCTCATTTGCAAGCGTGTCAGGGTGTGCAGCGCCAGCGGCAGCCCCATGAAGTTCTGCAGGCCCTTGTCAACCCCGCCCATGCGTGAGCCGCGCCCGCCTGCCAGAATCAGCGCAGTGATGTCGTGTGCTTGAATCAATTTAACCTCCGATGTAGCTCATTTCAACCCGCTTCACCGGGGCACCCGAATCAACGGGCAGCTTGCTGCGCTGTTCGGAGTAATTGTCATTTCTGGCTTGCCAGATGTGGCCGATGGCACTGGCCAGGTCGGCGTCCGACGCCTGGCCGCGGACCAGGCTGCGCAGGTCGTAGCCCTGCGACGCAAACAGGCACAGGTACAACTGGCCCTCGGTTGACAGGCGGGCGCGGTTGCATTCGCCACAAAAGGCCTGGGTAACGCTGCTGATCACGCCAAGCTCGCCCGCCGCGGTGTCATGGCGGCCCTGCGCGTCGGCATAACCCCAGCGCGAGGCGGTTTCACCTGGATTGCTGGGTTCCAACTGCACCAGCGGCAGCTCGGACTGGATCAGCTGGACGACTTCGGCCGAGGGCATGACCTCGTTCATGCGCCAGCCATTGGTGGCGCCCACGTCCATGTATTCAATGAAGCGCAGCACCATGCCGCTGCCCTTGAAATAGCGCGCCATCGGCAAAATTTCCTGCTCGTTGGTGCCGCGTTTGACCACCATGTTGATTTTGATCGGCCCCAGGCCGACGGCACGCGCCGCCGCTATGCCTTCGAGCACGTCGGCCACCGGGAAATCGACGTCGTTCATGCTGCGAAAGACCGCATCGTCAAGCCCGTCCAGGCTCACTGTGACCCGCTGCAGCCCGGCATCTTTGAGCGACTGGGCCTTGCGTGCCAACAGCGAGCCGTTGGTGGTCAGGGTCAGGTCGAGTGGTAGGCCCTCGGGGGTGCGCAGGGCGGCGAGTTGCTCAACAAGATGCTCCAGGTTCTTGCGCAGCAGCGGCTCACCACCGGTCAAGCGAATTTTTTGCACACCATGCGCCACGAAGACCCGGGCCATGCGGGTGATTTCCTCAAAGCTCAGCAGGTCGGCATGTTTGAGGTAAGGGTAATCTGTGCCAAAAATCTCTTTGGGCATGCAGTAGTTGCAACGAAAGTTGCAGCGGTCGGTGACGCTGATGCGCAAGTCGCGCAAAGACCGGCCACGGGTGTCGGCCAGCAGGCCGGTGGGGCCCAGACGCTTGGCCAGATCGAAGCTTGCAGGGGGCACGGCCAGGCCGTGGGGTCGCACGTCCATCAGGGGGATCACGCGGTGGGTGTCTCGATCAGTC
>JAQSDS010000368.1 GCA_029946045.1 Rhodoferax sp. | reverse complement strand
GCGTAGTCGAGCAAGGCCTTGAAAAACGGCGGCTGCACACCTTCAAGGTAACTTTTGGCTTCGCGGATGATGTGGCGCGCCACAAACTCGGGCGTGTCCTCGAACATGTGAATAAAACCGTGCAGCTCGCGCAAGATGTCGTTGGGCAGGTGCCGGCTGGTCTTGGTTTCGCCGTAGATGTAAATCGGCACATCCAGGTTGCGCCGGCGCACTTCTTCGATGAAGTGGCGCAGGTTCACCACGGCCGGGTCCAGGTCTGGCCCGGGGGTGAATTCCTCGTCGTCGATCGACAAAATGAAGGTGCTGGCCCGGCTTTGCTGCTGGGCAAACTGGCTCAGGTCACCATAGCTGGTGACGCCCAGCACCTCAAAACCTTCCGTCTCAATAGCCTGCGCCAGCGCGCGAATGCCCAGCCCGGAGGTATTTTCAGAACGGTAGTCCTCGTCAATGATGACAATGGGAAAGCGGAATTTCATGGCAAGCTCCAGCGACACAGGTAAAAATGGAAATTGGCGCGAAGTGTAAGGACTTATCGTGTCGCGCCTGTTACGAACCCGCACTTTTACAGCAGAATGCGGCTGGACTTACAAGAAAGGTTAGCAAACATGGCTGAATCGACCCTCTGGTGGCTGCTGGCAGGTGGACTGATTGCACTTGAACTGCTGACCGGCACCTTTTACCTGCTGATGCTGTCGCTGGGTGTGGCCGGCGCTGCGATTGCCGCGCACCTGGGGGCCTCGGTGACGGTGCAGCTGGTGGTAGCCGCTCTGTTGGGTGGTGGTTTTGTGGTGGCTTGGCGCAGTTATAAAAAGCAGCAGCCGCCGGCCCTGCCAGCCGGTGCCAACCGCGACGTCAATTTAGACATCGGCGAAACCCTGCATATCGATGGCTGGGACGACGACGGAACCAGCACCGCCAAGTACCGCGGCGCCACCTGGACCGTGTCGCTGCGCACCGGCGCGGTGTCAGGCGCGGGTCTGTACCGCATTGTCGAAGTGATAGGCAGTCGCCTGGTGGTTGAAAAGCTGTGAATTTGATGTGTGAATTTGTAGGGGCGACTTGAGTCGACCATGGCGGGTTGAAATCCGCCCGACAAAAGATCAAATTGTTAGGTGAAGTAATTATTTTTTGGAGTAATCAATGGAAGTCGCAGTCATCTTTTTTGTCATCGCAGTGATCTTCATCACGCAGTCGGTCAAGGTCGTTCCCCAGCAACATGCCTGGGTGGTTGAGCGGCTTGGCAAGTACAACGGCACCCTGATGCCAGGTCTGAATTTTCTGGTGCCATTTGTTGACAAGGTGGCCTACAAGCACCTGCTCAAGGAGGTTCCGCTCGACATCGCCAGCCAGGTTTGCATCACGCGCGACAACACCCAGTTGCAGGTCGATGGCATTTTGTACTTTCAGGTGACCGATGCCATGCGCGCCAGTTACGGCTCCAGCAACTACATCATCGCGATCTCGCAGCTGGCGCAAACCTCGCTGCGCTCGGTCATCGGCAAGCTCGAACTCGACAAGACCTTCGAGGAGCGCGACATCATCAACGCCCAGGTGGTGCAGGCGATTGACGAAGCCGCACTCAACTGGGGTGTGAAAGTGCTGCGCTACGAGATCAAGGACCTGACACCGCCCAAGGAAATTCTGCACGCGATGCAGCAGCAGATCACTGCCGAGCGCGAAAAACGCGCCCTGATTGCTGCCTCGGAAGGTCGCCGTCAGGAACAGATCAACATTGCCACAGGCGAACGCGAAGCCTTCATTGCCCGCTCCGAAGGTGAAAAACAGGCCGCCATCAACAACGCGCAGGGCGAAGCGGCGGCCATTCTGGCGGTAGCCGAGGCCAATGCCCAGGCCATCGAGCGCGTGGCAGCGGCCATTCGCCAGCCCGGTGGTGAACAAGCGGTGCAACTCAAGGTGGCCGAAAAAGCGGTCGAGGCCTACAGCCGGGTTGCCGCTGATGCCACCACCACCCTGATCGTCCCCAGCAACATGACCGAAGTGGCCGCGCTGGTGGGATCGGCCATGAAGATGGTGCAGGGGCACAAGGCCTCAGGCAGCTGAATCGTCAGTCTGGCGTCGGGGCGGGGTGGTTAAACTTGCTTTTTTTGAGGACACCCTAATGAGCACCATCCGCCAAGCCGACCTGATCGAATCCGTCGCCGCCGCCCTGCAATTCATCAGCTACTACCACCCCGCCGACTACATCGCCCACCTGGCGCGCGCCTACGATCGCGAGCAAAGCCCGGCAGCCAAGGACGCCATTGCGCAGATTTTGACCAACAGCAAAATGAGCGCCACCGGCCACCGGCCCATATGCCAGGACACCGGCATCGTCAACGTGTTCCTCAAGGTCGGCATGGACGTGCGCTGGGATGGCTTTACCGGCAGCTTGGACGACGCCATCAACGAAGGCGTGCGCCGCGCCTACAACGATCCCAGCAACACCTTGCGCGCCAGTGTGGTCGCTGACCCCGAGTTTTTGCGAAAAAACACCAAAGACAACACGCCTGCGGTGATCTTCTCCGAGATCGTTCCCGGCAACCAGCTCGAGGTCACGGTGGCGGCCAAGGGCGGCGGCAGTGAGAACAAAAGCAAGATGTACATGCTCAACCCCGGCGACAGCGTGGTCGA
>JAQSDS010000367.1 GCA_029946045.1 Rhodoferax sp. | reverse complement strand
TTAGCATATTCAAGGTAGAAGCGGGGTATCCGGCCAGCCAGCACCGCACCAATGCCAATTCGGGCTGTCATGGCGTCATCTTGGGCGAGGTCAGGCGCCAGAGCGTCGCAAGCCGCCATGAAATTGGTGCCAACCCTCATGGAAGCCAAATTTTGACCTGAGGTCGGTACGCAGTTGGATTCGTCCTGTTGCCAGGCTTGGTTGGCTTCCAGAATCACCCCATGAAGGTCCAGCACCGCAATTTTTGCGGTCATAGAATTCAGCACCGCCTGATTGAACAACTCACGCTGACGCAACACCTTCTGCTGCTGGGCAAAAGTTTCAAGCAAGCGATTGAAGCCGCCTACCAGCTGACCGACTTCATCGTGGAGCACCACGGGCAAGGATTCTGGCATCTGGTTGCGCCGCACAAATCCGTCGAGCATCCGGGCTGCAGAGGTCATCGGCGCCAACTGATGGCGCAGCATCAGCCAGATCACACCCAGGCAGAGTACCGCCATCAGCGCGCCAAGCGGGCGGGCGCGCAGCTTGATGGCGTCAACCACGTCAAAGGTCTCCGCCGTGGCTTGGGTAATGACGAGATACCACTGCGCCTGGGGAATTTGTTGAACACTGGCCAGTACCTCCACTCCCTTCGGATCCACAGCCAGTGTGGAGCCCTCAAAGCCCTGTGCAAAGCGGTCCGTCCAGGAATTTGCGCCCGGTTGCGACAAAACCTCCAGCTGACGCTCGCGATCAGACGTGGCAAAAATCAAGCTTTGACGCGCATCAACCAGAAAAAAGTTGCTCGTCGTGCCAATACGGGCGGACGTCAATTGCGTCAAAAAATTCGCTTGGTCCAGCTGCATCACACCGGCCAAAGCGCCAATGACATCGCCCGCCGGGCCGCGAATGGGTACCGCCATGGCAAACCAGACGAGATTGAGCTTGCTATTGACCTGAATCCGGCCAATGACGGCCTGGCCTTCTTGCAGCACCCGCTGCAGTTCCTGGGGTGCCAGCACAGGCACAACCGATCCGTCTGGAACATGCCTCGCATCGGCCAGCAAAACTCCATGCTGGCTCCACAGGCTGACGCCACCGTTGAAGGGCCCCGCCAAAAACGACTGCTGCTGCAAAAAAGCCTGCAGGCCGGCGGTGTCCTCCAGCATCTGGGGTGACACCCGCAAGGCCACCGCTTCAAGCGTGACAAAGCGCTCACGCAGGCCATTATTGACCTCGGAAGTCATTAACTTCAAAGCCAGACGTTGCTGCTCGCCGTTGTTCAGAAGCAATTCTTCCCGCATCAGGCTCTTGATCAAGAAAGCCAGCACCAAAAAACTAACCACCACGGCGAGCAGCGTCAACAGCGTGACGCGGGTTTTGAGCGACTGTGGCAGGAAACGGTGAAGCGACATGAAATGGAATGGGTCGAGCCGACAACGGCCAAATGGGCCGATGTTACGGGATAAAACGGCAGGAAGCCCTTGCAAACATTGGGCTTGAAGGCCTCAAGACACAATTCGGGTATGAATTCCCTGAGTCCGTCTTTCCAAGTCAAGCCAAGCACCCTAAAGTGGAACAACCATTTTCATCGCCTCGGGCCAGACTTTTACACCGCACTGGCACCACAGGCCCTACCCGCCCCTTACTGGGTGGGTCGATCGTTGGCGACGGCGAACCTGCTGGGGCTGCCAGCCGAACAACTGCAGTCCGATGCGCTGCTGCAAGCGCTGGCGGGCAACCAGCCCATCAGTGGCAGCCAACCCCTGGCCAGCGTCTACAGCGGACACCAGTTTGGCCAATGGGCCGGGCAACTCGGCGATGGCCGTGCCTGCTTGCTGGGTGAGGCCAATGGCCTCGAAATCCAACTCAAAGGCTCGGGCCTGACACCCTACTCGCGTATGGGCGATGGCCGCGCGGTCTTGCGCAGCAGCATCCGCGAATTTTTATGTTCTGAGGCCATGCACGGCCTGGGCATAGCCACCACGCGGGCGCTGTGCGTGGTGGGCTCCGACGAAGCAGTGGCGCGCGAGAGTTTAGAGACCGCCGCCGTCGTCACCCGGGTCGCCCCCAGCTTCGTCCGGTTTGGCCATTTCGAACACTTTGCCGCCCGCAACCAGTTGCCGCAGCTCAAGACCTTGGCCGACTACGTCATCAACCGCTATTACCCGGCTTGCCAGACCGCCAAGACCCTGGGCGCCAACGCCTATGCCAATTTGCTGCTGCAAGTGACCGAACGCACGGCGGTGATGGTGGCGCACTGGCAGGCGGTGGGCTTTTGCCATGGTGTCATGAACACCGACAACATGAGCATTCTGGGCCTGACCATCGACTACGGCCCGTTCCAGTTTCTCGACGGCTACGACCCCGGTCACATCTGCAACCACACCGACCGTGGTGGCCGCTACGCTTTTGAGCGTCAACCCGACATCGCCCACTGGAACCTTTATGCGCTGGCCCAGGCGCTGATGCCGCTGATCGAAGACCAGGCCCTGGCCCTGCAGGCGCTGGACAGCTTCAAACCAGTGTTTGCCAGCCGCTGGCAGCAAGGGATGCGTGCCAAATTGGGTTTGCTGGCGGATACCGACGATGCCGACAAGGACGCTGATCACAGCCTGCTGACCGACCTGCTGGCGCTGTTGGCACAAGGC
>JAQSDS010000366.1 GCA_029946045.1 Rhodoferax sp. | reverse complement strand
CCATCATGAGTTCGGTCGCTGGCGAACCCTTGAGCACGTAGCCACTGGCACCCAATTGCAGCGCCTCAGCCACCTGATGCGGTTGCGCCGACATGGTCAAGACCACAGTGCGAACCGGCAGGTGCCGGTGCTGCAACTCGGCTTGCAACTCCAGCCCGGAGCGTCCCCCCAGGTTCAGGTCGAGCAGCAAGACCTCAGGGCTCAGCCGCAATATGTCGGCCAGGGCCTGGGTCGGGCAAGCTGATTCGCCAACCACCGAGTGACCGCGTGCCTCCAGCAGGGCACGCAGGCCATCGCGCATGATTTGATGGTCTTCCACCAGATAGATACGGCTCATGACGCACACTGCCAATGAAAAGCCACACGGGTACCGGGCTCCTGGCCCCGCCCTAAGGTGACACTGGCACCAACCGCCTGGGCGCGCTCCTGCATGCCCAGAATGCCCAGGTGCCCCACACCCAGCCCCCCCGCGGGAAGACCGACCCCGTTGTCGATCACGGTCACATGCAGCAACAGGGCGTTGCCGCTCAGGGCCACCGCAATGGCGTTGGCACCCGAGTGGCGCAAGGCGTTCTCGACGGCTTCGCGCACCACCATGAAGGCGGCGTACTCGACTTCGCCAGGCCAGCGCATCAGCTCGAGCTTGTGGGGCACGCTGATGGAAATATCCACCTGGGGCGCCGCCTGGGAGCGATTGCGCAACTCGTTGTCAAGCGCCACAGTGAGCCCCTGCTCTTCCAGCAAAGGCGGACGCAGGTCTTGCAGCACCTGCCTGACCTGCGCAATCGCCTGCCCAATGAGCGTGCCCATGCGCTGTTGTAACACCAGACCTTCAGGCGGCGGCGTGGCAGACTGCAGGTCAACCATGGTTTCATGACACATGCGAACCGCCGCCAGCGTCTGACCCAATTGGTCATGCAACACCTGCGCCAGGCGCTTGACCAGCACGCGCTCTTGCGTCATGAGTTTGCGGGTTAACTCGGCGAGTTGGCCACGGGAATGCTGCAACTGTGTTTCGGAATGGACGCGCAGGGTGACATCGTGCAGTGTGACCAGCGAACGCTCGCCTTGGGGCAGATGCACATGGCTGATGATGCCCTCGAGCTCGATCTCCTGGCCGTCAGCGCGCAAGCCCTTGATGCGCCGCAGACCCATCATGCGTGAGTCGCCACCCAACTTGGAAAATCGCTGCTGTGCGGCATGGTGGCCGGCCCTGAAGCGCTCTGGTATCAGTAACTCAATCTGCGCATCTTGCACGCTCGCGCTGCTACAGCCAAAGATGCGCTCGGCAGCGGGGTTGAAGGTTTTGATTCGTCCGTCAAGGTCGACGCTGATGACGGCATCGGGGACCAGCTTGAGGACGGCATCGAGCATGTCAGGCTCGCCCCCTTGGCGTGGTCTTATCAAGCGCGGCTTGATGACCTTAATATGCGTGTCCATTGGTTTGACTCCCACAGGACTTGACCCTGTTGCAAATGATGAGCATTTTGACCTCTAACTTCCTGTTGGTCGAAATAGTACAGGCATGCAGTGCCAGAGGGAAGTAGCGCAAGCGCCCAATTGCCTAAATCACCAGTCAGACTGCGCTGCCATTGAGAATTGTCATCGTCGCTGTACGCGCAAGACCTATTCTTCAATCGCCACCCTGGCAACGCGCCGGGGTTCGCCAGTTAGCTTTTAACTACCCGAGGAGTAACTCATGAATAAGATGCGTACCTCTGACCTGGCCCTGAAGGACCCGTTTGAGTCGATGTTTCGCGGCTTCCTCGCACCCATCCAGATGGACAGCAGCGGTGACGCGCTCGACATTCGGGTGGATGTGGTCGAACACGAAGACGCTTTCAAGGTTCACGCCGACCTGCCCGGCGTCAAAAAAGAAGACATCAACGTGCGGGTCGATGGCCACCGAGTGCACATTGACGCCGAGGCCCGGCGTGAAAAAGACGTCAAAGGAAAGGACGGCAAGCTGGTACGCAGCGAACGCTACTACGGTACGGTGTCACGCGTGTTCACCCTGTCGCAGGAGGTGGACAACGCCCGGGCCGTGGCCAAGTACGAAGACGGCGTACTGACTCTGGACCTGCCCAAAAAAGCCAACGCTTCGTCAAAAAAACTGACTGTCCAGTAGCCGAACCAGCGGTCGCCGCCCATGAATACCCTGACCAAACTGGCCCTCGGCCTGCTCGGGAAAAACAAATCAGTGCCCGCCCAGGGCGAGGCTTCGGACCGCATCGTGCTGCCAGCTGCCGACACGCGCGGTGGCCTGCCGCTGATGCAGGCGCTGGCGCAGCGACAGTCGCAGCGCGAATTTGCACCCGAGCCGCTGTCCCTGCCTGTGCTGTCCAATCTGCTGTGGGCGGCGGCAGGGCTGAACCGCCCAGCGTTGGGCGGGCGTACCGCACCCAGCGCCCTGAATGCGCAGGAGGTGGATGTTTACGTCGCCCTGCCCTCTGGTTTGTACCGCTATGCCGCTTTGGGCCATGCCTTGCATTTGGTATGCGCCAACGACGTACGCCGTGTCACCGGTTACCAGGATTTTGTCGATACCGCGCCGCTGGACCTGATCATGGTGGCCGACCATTCGCGGATGAATCTGGTGCCGGTAGCACAACGCATGGCCTATGCCTATACCTGTGCGGGCGCCATGGCGCAAAA
>JAQSDS010000365.1 GCA_029946045.1 Rhodoferax sp. | reverse complement strand
CATCAATGGCGACACCGGCCGGGTTATCCCACTCGGGGTCAAGCGCCGGGTTGTTGCCAGCCGCCACCGTGAAGCGCGAGTTGGGGTGAGCTGCCTTGGCCCCCGTGGCCTTGGCGATCTCGGGGGTCCAGTCCTTGCCTTGCCAGTCGATCAGGTGCGCAGGCAAGCCGCCACCGTCTTGCTCCATGCCTTCCCACCACACGTCGCCGTCATCGGTCAGCGCCACGTTGGTAAAGATCACGTTTTTGTCGAGACTGGCCATGCAGTTCGGGTTGGTGTGGAAATTGGTGCCCGGCGCCACGCCGAAATAACCCGCCTCGGGGTTGATGGCGTACATCTTGCCGTCTGCATGGGGTTTGATCCAGGCGATGTCATCACCGATGGTGGTGACTTTCCAGCCCTCAAACCCAGCCGGCGGCACCAGCATGGAGAAGTTGGTCTTGCCGCATGCGCTTGGGAAAGCAGCGGCCACATGGTATTTTTTCCCCTGCGGGTTGGTGACACCCAAAATCAGCATGTGCTCGGCCAGCCAGCCCTGCTCGCGCCCCATGTTGGAGGCAATGCGCAGCGCAAAACATTTCTTGCCCAGCAGCGCGTTGCCGCCGTAGCCTGAACCGTAAGACCAGATTTCCCGGGTTTCCGGAAAGTGCACGATGTATTTGGTGGTGTTGCACGGCCATTTCACATCGGCCTGCCCTGCCACCAGGGGCGCACCCACGGTGTGCATGCAGGGCACGAATTCGCCGTCGGCGCCCAGCACGTCATACACGGCCTTGCCCATACGCGTCATGATTTTCTGGTTCACCGCCACATAGGCGCTGTCGGTGAGTTCGATGCCGATGTGCGAAATGTGCGAGCCCAGCGGCCCCATGCTGAACGGCACCACGTACATGGTGCGGCCCTTCATACAGCCGTCAAACAAAGGCTGCAGCGTGGCGCGCATCTCCAAGGGTTCCATCCAGTTGTTGGTCGGACCGGCGTTTTCTTTGGTGTTGGAGCAAATGTAGGTACGGTCTTCGACGCGCGCCACGTCGCTCGGATCGGAGCAGGCCAGAAAACTGTTGGGTCGCTTGGCTGGGTTCAGTTTCTTGAAGGTACCGGCTGCTACCAATTGCTGGCACAGGCGGGCATATTCTTCGTCGGAACCGTCACACCAGTAAATATTATCAGGCTGGGTAAGCGCCGCCATGTCGGTCACCCAGGCGATGAGCTTGGCGTTTTTGACAAAACTTGGCACGTTTGTTTTCTGACTTGGCATGGCGAATGAGTCCTCAGGATGTTATAAAAATGGCAAAGGGTCTGGCGGTCCGGCGGTCCGGCACGACAACCCCAAACGTTTAATTTTAAGGAAAGTGGCCGTCAGTTACCTGACGGTTACATCAATTGTTGCAGGGATATTGATCCAAACCAAATCATGCCATGGCTCAGGCCAGCAGGATGACACACCGTTCGGCGGCGTCATTGCACCAGTTGTGCCTGCAGACCCGCTTGCTGCAATGCGTCCACCACCTCGCTGATGTGCTGCGGGCCGCGGGTCTGAATCACCAGTTCGACCTCGACGTTTTGCGCGGCCAGCGTGGTAAAGGCGCGTTGGTGGTGCACCTCGTTGATGTTGGCGCCGGCATTGGCTACCGTGGCGGTGATCAGGGCCAGCGTGCCCGGCACGTCGCGCGCACCCACCTTGAGGCGCGCCAGCCGGCCAGCGCGTACCATGCCGCGCTCGATGATGGCGGCCAGCAACAACGGGTCGATGTTGCCGCCGCACAGCACCACGCCCACCTTTTTGTCTTTGAAGCGCTCGGGGTATTTCAGCAGCGCTGCCAGGCCGGCGGCACCTGCGCCTTCGACCAGGGTTTTCTCGACTTCGAGCAGCATCACGATGGCTTGTTCGATGTCGCCTTCGTCCACCAGCAGCAGATCATTGACCTTGTCGCGAATAATGGCTTGCGGCAAGACCCCGGGGGTGCCCACCGCAATGCCTTCGGCAATGCTGCTGTTGCCCTGCGGCAGGTGCGTGCCCTTGATGGCGTTGTACATGGCAGGAAAACGCGAGGCTTGCACGCCGATGATTTCGATGCCGGGCTGGATGGCTCTGGCCGCCGTGGCCATGCCGGCAATCAGGCCGCCGCCGCCAATCGCCACCACCAGGGTGTCGAGGTCAGGCACGTCTTCGAGCATTTCCAAAGCCAACGTTCCCTGACCGGCCACGATGTCAGGGTCGTCATAAGGGTGCACAAAAATCAGCTGCTGCGCTTGTGCCAACAGCAAGGCATGGGCACGCGCTTCATCCAGGGTATCGCCGTGCAGCACGATGTCGGCGCCAAAGCCACGTGTGCGCTCGACCTTGACGCCCGGCGTGAAACGCGGCATCACGATCACCGCGCGAATGCCGAGCCGCTGTGCGTGGTAGGCCACACCTTGCGCGTGGTTGCCCGCGCTCATGGCAATGACTCCGCGGGCGCGCTCCTCGGCGTTCAGTTGCGACAGCTTGTTGCAGGCGCCGCGCTCCTTGAAAGACGCCGTGAACTGCAGGTTCTCGAACTTGAGCACCACCTGCGCCCCGGTGATGTCCGACAGCGTTTTGGAGGCCACGCAGGGTGTGCGCAGCACATGCCCCTGCAGGCGTTCGGCGGCGGCTTGAATGTGTGTGAGTTCAATCATGGCCGCAT
>JAQSDS010000364.1 GCA_029946045.1 Rhodoferax sp. | reverse complement strand
CTTTGGCATTGCGCGCGCCGTGCTGCCGCGCGTGTTGTCCATGACCCAGGTCGCCCAGGTGATCGACAAGACGCCGGTTGAAATCGAGGTGTTCGGCTTTGGCAGCCTGTGCGTGATGGTCGAAGGCCGTTGCGCGCTGTCGAGCTACGCCACGGGTGAGGCGCCCAACACCAACGGCGTCTGCTCACCACCCAAAGCGGTGCGCTGGGTCGAAACCCCACAAGGACGCGAATCGCGCTTGAACGGCGTGCTGATTGACCGCTACGCACCGGGCGAAAACGCCGGCTACCCAACCTTGTGCAAGGGCCGCTTTGATGTGGGCGACGAAAAGAATTACTACGCCATCGAAGAGCCCACCAGCCTGAACACGCTCTCGCTGCTGCCCGACCTGATGAAGATCGGTGTGCGCGCCATCAAGATCGAAGGCCGCCAGCGCAGCCCGGCCTACGTGGCGCAAGTCACCAAAGTGTGGCGCGCCGCCATCGACAGCTGCCTGGCCAACCCGCACCACTACACCGCCAAGACCGCCTGGTTCAGCGAGCTCGACAAGGTGGCAGAGGGCCAGCAGCACACCTTAGGTGCCTACCACCGGCCATGGAAATGAGCATTGACCTTGCGAGCCCTGTGGGAGCGACGCCCTCGCCGCGATTGCCCCCTGGACAGCCTTCGGCCCGGGGGCGGGCCTCCGACAAAGACAGGCCCTCTCAACAAAGCCTGGCCCCCACTGGATCGCCACAGCCTGCGGCAGCGCGCCTAGCTGGGACGCTTTACGTTCGTTCTTTAAAAATTGAAGTCTAGTTATATGAAGTTAGCTCTGGGCCCCATCCAATACTACTGGCCGCGCGACGAGGTGCTGGCTTTTTATGCCGCTGTGGCGCAGTCGCCGGTGGACATTGTTTATCTCGGCGAAGCCGTCTGTTCGCGCCGCCACGAGGTGCGCCTGAGCGACTGGCTCGATATCGCGGCGGTGCTGCGCGAAGCCGGCAAAGAAGTGCTGCTGTCGACCCAGGTGCTGATCGAGTCGGGCGCCGATGTCACGGTGCTGCACAAAATCTGCGCCAACGGCCAATTCATGGTCGAGGCCAACGACATGGGTGCGGTGCATTGCCTCGAAGGCAAAGTGCCCTTTGTCGCCGGGCCGCAGCTCAACATTTACAACTTGCCCACGCTGCAGTGGATGGCTGCCTTGGGCCTGCACCGCTGGGTCATGCCGCTGGAAATGGGGCGCGACGACCTGGCGCTGCTGCTGGCGGGTTGCCCGCCGGGTCTGCAAACTGAAGTCTTCGCTTATGGCCGCATGCCACTGGCATTTTCGGCGCGCTGCTTCACCGCGCGGCACTGCAATCTGCCCAAGGACGACTGCCAGTTCAAGTGCCTCGATCACCCCGACGGCCTGATGATGCGCACCCGAGAGAACGAAGAATTCCTGGTGCTCAATGGCATCCAGACCCAATCGGCCCGCGTGCACAACTTGTTGCCCGAATTGGCCGAGCTGCGTACCCTGGGGGTCGATGTGGTGCGCATCAGCCCGCAGTCGCAGCACACGCCGCGCATCATTGCGCTGTTTCAGGATGTGATCCAGGGGCGGTGCGACGCGGCCACGGCCAACGCCGAACTGCTGGGCCTGATGCCCGAAAAACCGTGCAATGGTTACTGGTACGGCAAACCCGGACTGGAGCAGGTGCGTGACCATGTGATGCCGATGACGGCCTGAAGGAGACCCCAATGAGTGAAAAAGCATGGCTGATCCCCCAACCCGTCGGGCAAATGCTGGGGCGCCTACCTGGCTTGCCGGGCTCGATGTTGTTTGTCACGGCCCTGAACCTGGCCCTGGCCAAACAACTCAACGCCGATGTCACTGACATGCTGGCTGGCAAGAAACTGCGCCTGTGTGTGCTTGACGCACATTGGGCGTTTGACTTTGAGTGGCGCAACAGCCGTTTTGTCGCCTGCCAAAACGCTGGTGCGGCCGACCTCACCGTCAGCGCCAGCGCGCATGATTTCGTCAAACTGGCACGCCGCCAGGAAGACCCCGACACGCTTTTTTTCAACCGTCGGTTGACCATGGAAGGCGACACAGAACTTGGCCTGCTGGTTAAAAACACCATCGACGCCATCGAGCTGCCGGTCATGAACCTGGAGTCGTTCAAGCCGCAGCACGTGCTGCCGCAGGCGCGCGAACACGTCAAGTCGCTGTTTGCCAAGCTCAAGCCCCGCTAGTTCACCATGACCACAGCAAGCACACCAGACAAACGCATCGTCGTCGCCATTTCGGGCGCCAGCGGTGCCATGTATGGCGTGCGGCTGTTGCAGGGCTTGCGTGCGCTCGGCCAGGTGCAAACGCACTTGGTGGTGTCAGACGCCGGCTGGCTCAATGTGCAGCAAGAGCTAGGCATGCCCCGTGCCGACGTCGAAGCCCTGGCCGATGTGGTGTACCCGGTGCGTGACATTGGCAGCGCCATTGCCAGCGGCTCTTTCCGCTGCGACGGCATGGTGATTGCGCCCTGCTCCATGCGCACCCTGGCGGCCGTGGCCCTGGGCCTGTCCGACAACCTGATCACACGCGCCGCCGACGTCATGCTCAAGGAGCGCCGCAAGCTGATTTTGATGGTGCGCGAAACGCCTTTGAACCTGGCGCACCTGCGCAACATGACCAGCGTGACCGAAATG
>JAQSDS010000363.1 GCA_029946045.1 Rhodoferax sp. | reverse complement strand
AGCTGCCCCTGTGCCTGACCAATTGGGCCTGAAGCTCAACGAGCCGCAAGGCATCCGCGTCAAGAGCGTGCTACGCGGCAGCGCTGCCGAACAGGCGGGTTTTGCCGCTGGTGACGAGTGGTTGGGCGTGGCCACAGGCCAGGGCAAAACCACCCAACGCTGGCGCCTGAACAAACTCGACGATCTGGCCACCTACCTTGGAAGCGACACCCGTTGCCGGGCACTGGTAGCGCGTGACCAACGCCTGCTGACGCTGCAATTGAACTTGCCGGACACGGTGCGCAGTGTCAAACTCTCTGCAGCCGACAACCAAGCTGTCAACGCCTGGCTCGACGACAAGAGCCGCGCCTGAACCCCTATTTTTTTACTTAGCAGGAGACCCCATGACTTACGAACTGATCACCGTCCGCACCGAAGCCGACAAGGTGGGCATCATCACGCTGAACCGCCCCAAGCAGCTCAACGCCCTCAACGACCAGCTCATGACCGAGCTGGGTACAGCGCTACAAGCCTTTGATGCCGACGCCGGCATCCACTGCATGATCATCACCGGCAGCGAAAAAGCCTTTGCCGCCGGCGCTGACATTGGTGCCATGGCCACCTACAGCTTTGCCGATGCCTACAAAGACGATTTCATCACCCGCAACTGGGAAAAAATCCGCTCGGTGCGCAAACCGGTGATCGCCGCAGTCAGCGGTTTTGCCTTGGGCGGTGGCTGTGAGCTGGCCATGATGTGCGACTTCATCATTGCCGCCGACAACGCCCGTTTTGGTCAGCCCGAGATCAAGTTGGGCATCATCCCTGGTGCCGGTGGCACCCAACGCCTGCCGCGCGCCGTGGGCAAGGCCAAGGCCATGGACCTGGCACTGACAGGTCGCATGATGGACGCCGTTGAAGCCGAACGCTCAGGCCTGGTGAGCCGCGTGGTGCCGCTGGACAAACTGATGGAAGAAGCACTTGGTGCTGCGCTCATGATCAGCAGCTACTCGCAAATTGCAACCATGGCGGCCAAGGAATCGGTCAACCGTGCGTTTGAAGGCAGCCTGAATGACGGCATCATGTTCGAGCGCCGCCTGTTTCACGCCTTGTTTGCCACGTCTGACCAAAAAGAAGGCATGGACGCGTTTGTCAACAAACGCAAGGCCGTTTTTACGCACCAATAATGCAAGGTGCCGCCAAAAAACGGCACACAAACCGCTATAATTTTGCCTCGCTGGTGATATAGCTCAGTTGGTTAGAGCGCAGCATTCATAATGCTGATGTCGGTGGTTCAAATCCACCTATCACCACCACCCTACAAGCCTTACGGCACTGGCCTCGCAGCTACTTAATTGATAGTGCGGGGCTTTTTTATTGGTGTCTTTTTGCAGTGATCGTTTCTGACGAATGCTAGCCAAACAGCTTCATCATGGTCTTATCGATATAACTATCTTTAAGGTATGCGATTTATCCATAACAGCTAGTGGTCATTTCAGCACGACAAAAAGAGGGCATTTTCCCTAGAATTTCCCCTATGCAAGACACCACCACCCCCTCACAAAAATCTCTCACCGGCATCTCCTCCATGGCCACCCGCGCCGTGCTGGCCGATCTGGTCGCCGACTATGCTCTGCGCACCGGGCACAGCGTCGTCATCGAATCCGTAGGCGGTGTGGACGCGGCCAAGCGGGTGCAGGCGGGCGAGGCGTTTGACGCCGTGTTTCTGGCGGCCGATGCCATTGACAAGCTGATCGCCAGCGGTCATGTGTTGGCGGGTCGGGTCGACCTGATGCGCTCCGGCGTGTCGGTGGCGGTGCGTGATGGCAGCGTGCAAGCAGCTATTTCCAGCGAGTCAGATTTGCGTGAGGCTGTACTGAAAGCTTCCAGCATCGGTTATTCCACTGGCCCAAGCGGTGTGGCATTGATCAAACTGTTTGAACGCTGGGGCATCGCACAGGAAATTCAGAGTCGCCTGGTGCAGGCCACAGCCGGTGTGCCGGTGGGCACTCTGGTGGCCAATGGCACGGTGGCGCTGGGCTTCCAGCAAACCAGTGAGTTGCTGAACCTGCCGGGCATTGTCATCCTGGGCCCCCTGCCCAGCGCCGTGCAGATCGTGACCACCTTTGCCGCCGGCGTATGCGCCACCAGCCAGAACACTGCGACCGTACAAGAGTTGCTGGCCTTCATGTCCGGCCCCGACTGCGCCGATGCCAAGCGTCGCCAGGGCATGGCACCCGTTTGACCCGACCCGAAGGCTTTTCGGCCTTGTAAATAAGTCGGCTTCTGAGCTCCCAGGTTTACTTCGCACCAAACAGCATATTTGGCAACCAGAGCGACAGCTGTGGAATGAATGACACCAGCATGAGCACCACAAGATTGCCCGCTAAAAATGGCAACACTTCTTTGATCACCGACGACAGCGGCGCCTTGGCAATATTGGCACAGACAAACAGACAGATGCCCACCGGTGGCGTCGTCAACCCGATCATCAGATTCAGCACTGCAAAAGTGGCGAAATGGATCGGGTCAATGCCCACACCCACAGCTACCGCCAGCAGCGGCGGGAACAGGATGATCAGCGCCGCAATGGTCTCCATGAACATGCCGACGATCAGCAACAGGACGTTGATCAGGATGATGATCACGTATTTGTTGGTGCTGATCGACAGCATGGTTGCGGCAATGGTCTGC
>JAQSDS010000362.1 GCA_029946045.1 Rhodoferax sp. | reverse complement strand
CGATGGCATCGTCTTCGATACGGATGCCGATGTTGTGAAATTGTTCTGGCACGCCGTCTGCCGGACGCACGTAAATACCGGGCTCGATGGTGAGCGCCATGCCGGCACGCAAGATACGCGCCGGGCGGTCCTTGATGGTGTCGCCAGTGAGCGCGTCCTGGCGGGTGCTCACCTGGCCAATGTCGCCAGGCTCGGTGTAGTCGCCGCAGTCGTGCACGTCCATGCCAATCCAGTGGCCAGTACGGTGCATGTAAAACTGGAAGTAGGCGCGTTGCTCGATCACGTCGTCCATGCTGCCAACCTTGTTTTTGTCGAGCAGGCCGACATCGAGCATGCCTTGCGCCAGCACCTTGACGGTTGCGTCGTGCGGGTCGGTAAAGCGCGCACCGGGTTTGGTGGCGGCAATCGCGGCGGCCTGTGCCGCCAGCACCAGCTCATACAGCGTGCGCTGCGGCCCGGTAAAAACCCCATTGGCAGGAAAAGTGCGGGTGATGTCTGAGGCATAACCGTCGAGCTCGCAGGCGGCATCGATCAGCACCAGTTCGCCGTCACGTACCAGGCCGCGGTCGGCGCGGTAATGCAGCACACAGGCGTTGGCGCCAGCGGCCACGATCGAGCCATAGGCAGGAAACTGCGAACCGTGGCGGCGAAACTCGTGCAGCAGCTCGGCCTCCAGGTGGTATTCACGCACCTCTTGCCCGGCGCGCAGCATGGCGGCTGATGTCTGCATGGCCCGAATGTGCGCTCCGGCGCTGATTTGCCCGGCGCGCAGCATGGTGGCCTGCTCATACGTGTCCTTGACGAGGCGCATTTCGTCCAATACGCCGCACAGGTCGTGCTGGGTCTTCGGGCACAGCGCACCATAACGCACACGGGCCCGCAGGCTCCCAAGCCAGCCATCAATGCGCGTTTCCATCCCTTTGTGGGTCGCAAACGGATACCACACGGCATCACGGCCGTCGAGTAAGGGTGGCAATTGAGCATCGAGTTCGTTGACCGAATAGGCTGCGTCCAGCGCCAGATGGGCCGGTGCCTCCATAGGCCCGAGCCGGTAGCCATCCCAGATTTCGCGCTCCATGTCCTTGGGCTGGCAAAACAGTGTGCTGCGGCCGTCTCCGGTCACCACCAGCCAGGCCCGGGGCTCGCTAAAGCCTGTGAGGTAATAGAAATAGCTGTCTGGCCGGTACGGAAAGTCGCTGTCGCGGTTGCGCTGCTGCTCGGGCGCGGTCGGGACGATGGCAATGCCGCCTGCGCCGATTTTGTGGGCCAGAAGGGCGCGACGTTGCGCGTAAACAGAGGAAGGCGTCATGACAATATTCCTGTTGTGAAGCAATAAAGGTTTGGTTTGCAAGTGAGCACGCCCGGAGCCGGATCATGCATTGAGCTCGGCCAGTCGCTGTGGCGTGCCCACGTCGGTCCAGGGGCCCGGATACAACTCGGCAGAGACCTGTTGATTGTCCATGGCACGGCGCAACAGCGGTGCCAATGAGGCTTTGAGACCTTGCGGATTGCCCGCCGGAATCTCGCACCATGGCGGCTCGAACAGGGCGCGCCGATACAGGCCGATGGTGGAAAAGGTATGGCGCGGGCGGGGGTCGTCTTTGGCCAGGTTGAGCGCCAGCGCTGGTCCCCGGGGCGCGGCTTGCAGGCCAAAGTCGCCGCCTGGGTTGTGCGCCGGGTTGGGCACCAGCCACAGGTGCGCCAGCTTGTCTGTGGCGGTAAAGCGGGCGAGTGCCTCCTGGCTGAATTCAAAACCGGGTGTGTACACATCGGCCGCCAGCACCCAGAACACCTCACCCAGCAGCGGCAGCGCCCGGACGATGCCACCCGCCGTTTCCAGCGCGCCGCCAAAGTCGTGGCCTTCATGCGAGTAAAGCAGCGTCAGGCCGGACACAGGCGCTGCTTGCACGATCTGCTCTGCCAGCCAGTCGGTATTCACCGCCACCTGTTGGCAGCCCCCGCGCTGCAACGCTTCCAGGTGCCACTGCAGCAGCGACTTGTCCCGCACTTTCAGCAGCGGTTTGGGGCAGGTGTCGGTGAGCGGGCGCATGCGCTCGCCGCGGCCGGCGGCCAGCAGCATGGCGGTGGCCGGGGGAGGAGCAGCTTGCGCTTGCATCATTGTCAGACACAGAACCGGCTCAAGGGGTCACTGGCCGGGCCTGCGCCTTGGCCTCGCTGTACCCCGCGATCAACTGGGCATACACCGGGCCGGGCCTGCCGCTGCCCACCGCCTTGCCGTCGAGCAAGGTCACTGGCAGCACTTCCTTGGTGGCCGATGACAGCAGCAGTTCGTCGGCGTTTTGAACTTCGGCGCGGCTGATGCGGCGCAGCGCATAAGGAATACCGCGGGCGTGGCAGATTTCTTCAATCAGGCCGTAGCGGATGCCTTCAAGCACCAGGTGGTCTTTGGGCGTGCCCAGCACCTGGCCATCCTTGACAACCCACACGTTACTGGCGGCAGCCTCGCTCAAAAAGTCACCCCGGAACATGATGGTCTCCAGGGCGCCGGCATCAAAGCTGATCTGGCGCGCAAACACCGCGCCCAGCAGGCTGGTGCTCTTGATGTGGGCCTTTTCCCAGCGGAAGTCGTCTGCCGTGACGCAGGCCACGCCCTGGCTGCGCATCGCCTCGGTGGGCAGCTTCATGGTGTTGGTCATGACGAACACCGTGGGCGCAAT
>JAQSDS010000361.1 GCA_029946045.1 Rhodoferax sp. | reverse complement strand
CTACTTCGCGCAAGAAAACGAGCTCGATGGCCTGCCCGAAGACGTCAAACAGACGGCCCGCAACGCGGCTCAGGCCGACGCCAAAGAGGGCTTCAAACTGACCCTGAAAATGCCGTGTTACTTGCCGGTGATGCAGTTTGCCAGCAGCAGTGCGCTACGCCAGACGCTGTACCGCGCCTATGTCACCCGCGCCTCCGATCAGGCCGGCACCGACCTCAGCCAGTTCGACAACACCGACATCATCACCGAGTTGCTGGCACTGCGCCTGGAAGAAGCCCGGCTGCTGGGCTACCCCAATTTCGGCACCCTGTCGGTGGTTCCCAAAATGGCCGACTCGCCAGACCAGGTGGCAACGTTTTTGCGCGACCTGGCCCAGCGCGCCCGCCCCTTTGCCGAAAAGGACCTGGCCGACCTGCGCAACTTTGCCAAAGAGCAGCTGGCGCTGCCCGACCCGCAAGCCTGGGACTGGCCTTTTATCAGTGAAAAGCTCAAAGAGGCGCGCTACGCCTTCAACGAACAGGAAGTCAAACAGTACTTCCCCCTGCCCCGGGTGCTGGCCGGTCTGTTCAACATTGTGCAAACCCTGTTTGAAGTGAGCATTCATGAGGACCACGCCCCGCTGTGGCACGAGTCGGTGCGTTTTTTCCGCATCGAGCGCGCAGCAGCCCAGGGCGGCACGGAACTGGTAGGCCAGTTTTACCTGGACCCGCAGGCCCGCAATGGCAAGCGCGGCGGGGCCTGGATGGACGATGTGCGCGCGCGCTGGTTGCGCCCCGACACGCAGCAGTTGCAAACCCCGGTGGCGCATCTGGTGTGCAACTTTGCCAGCGGCGTCAACGGCAAACCGGCTTTGCTGACGCATGACGACGTCACCACGCTGTTCCATGAATTCGGCCACGGCCTGCACCACATGCTCACGCAAGTGAATGAGCGCGACGTCTCAGGCATCAGCGGCGTCGAATGGGACGCGGTGGAGCTGCCGAGCCAGTTCATGGAAAATTTCTGCTGGGAATGGGACGTCATCAAAAACATGAGCGCCCACGTCGACACCGACGCGCCGCTGCCGCGCGCGCTGTTCGACAAGATGCTGGCCGCCAAAAATTACCAAAGCGGCATGCAGACGCTGCGCCAAATCGAGTTTTCGCTGTTTGACATGCTGCTGCACACAGCACACGACCCGGCCCACGACATCATGCCGCTACTGCAACAGGTGCGCCAGGAAGTGGCTGTGCTGCTGCCCCCCGCCTGGGCACGCACCGCGCACACTTTCAGCCACATTTTTGCCGGTGGTTATGCGGCTGGTTATTACAGCTACAAGTGGGCCGAGGTCTTGAGCAGCGACGCCTATGCTGCCTTTGAAGAAACGGTGGGCGCAGACGGCCTGCCCAATGTGGAAACGGGTCAAAAATACCGCCAGGCGATACTGGAAGCCGGCGGCAGCCGCCCGGCCATCGAATCGTTCAAGGCCTTTCGTGGTCGCGAGCCCACACTGGATGCGCTGCTCCGGCACCAAGGGATGACACAATCCGCTTAAGGAGAAAACCTATGCCAACACCTATTTCTGCAGGTCATGCCGCGTGTTCAAGCGCACCGCCAGTGTCGCGCTGGCTCTTGCTCGGGCTTTGTAGCGTCATCATGCTGGGGTCAGGCAGGCTGCAGGCGCAAACCGTTTACCGTTTTGTCGGGCCAGACGGCCAGATCACGTTTTCGGACAAAGCAGGCAGCGCAACTGGCAACAAACTCATGGCGCCAGACAACACCGTCGCCGCCGTCGCGCCAAGTGGGGCGGCACTGCCGTTTGAGTTACGCCAGGTGGTTGGCAAATACCCGGCCACGCTCTACACCAGCAGCAATTGCGCACCCTGTGACGCCGGGCGCAGCCTGTTGGCATCCAGAGGTGTGCCATTTGCAGAAAAAACCATCGGTTCGGTGCAGGATGCCGAGGCATTGCAGAAGTTGAGCGGCAACAACTCGCTGCCATTTTTGACGATTGGTGCACAGCACGTGGCGGGTTTCTCGGCCTCGGAATGGACCCAATACCTGGCTGCGGCGGGTTACCCGGAACGCAGCAGGTTGCCAGCCAACTACCGCGCAACCCCGGCGACGCCCATGGTTGCCACAGAAAAACCAAGTGCGCCAAGCCCGGCAGCCAGCGCCCCCGCAGCCCCGGCTCTGCCCGCGGTCACCGACCTCAAGATTGGCCCGCGCAATCCGACGGGCATCCAGTTCTGACCCTCAGACCGGCAGCGCGACCTGGTGGTCGACGCTGAATTGGTAGTCCTTGAAAATGTGTTCGGCACTCAGCGTCTGGTAGCTGCCATCGGCATTACGTGTGGTGGTGTCCTTGAGACGGTAGGTGTAATGGCCGCAGGTCCAGAGCTTGAAGTTGCGCATCTGCGTGCACAGGCAGGTCTTGTCCATCACCGAGATGTTCTTGCCATCGGGGTGCAGCGCCAGTTCCCGGTTGTACGACGTGATGTAGGCGCAATTGCCATTGCCGTCTAGCAAATAACCGTAAGACTCGCAACCGGGCCGGATGCCATCACCAATGGCTGGTGAACCTTTGAGCATGCGCATGGGGTAGCCGGTGGGCGAAATGGTGTTGACCTCGATGTCGTCTTCGTTGGCAAGAAAATAATCCTGCTTGACATCGGCCGGCAGACCACATTCGTTGGACAC
>JAQSDS010000360.1 GCA_029946045.1 Rhodoferax sp. | reverse complement strand
ATCTCTGACCGAGACAGAGCACCTGGTGGCGGCGCTGGAAGCGGGCGGCGTGGACTATGTGACCAAACCGATCAAGCCGAAAGAGGTGCTGGCGCGCATGGCCGTGCACCTGCAGGGCGCGCGTGAAAAACGCCAGACCCGCAACGCGCTCGACGCTTTTGGTTATGCCAGCATCACCGTGCGTGTCAGCGACGGGCGTCTGATGTGGCAAACATCGCTGGCGCGTGAGTTGCTGATGCGCTACTACGGTACCGACGCACCCACCACACCCATTCCCGTGCTGACCTGGCTGCGCCGTCATGTGGCGAAGGGCTTGAGCGGCGTCGAGCCACCGCGCCTGAGCGTTGAAGTGGGCCCGAAACGCCTGAGCTTCAGGTTGCATCAGCAAATTGGTGACAGCGAGGGTGGCGGTGACTGGCTCATCATCATGCAGGAGGTCAGCGACGAGAGTGTGATCGAGGCCATGGGTTTGTGTTTCAAGCTCACCCCCAAGGAAGCCGAGGTGCTTTACTGGGTGGTCAAGGGCAAGATCAACCGTGACATTGGCGACATTGTGGGTTCCAGCCCGATGACCGTGAAGAAGCACCTGGAACATGTGTTTGCCAAACTGGGGGTCGAGACCCGCACTGCGGCGGCCGCCATGGCCATGCGCCGCATCCGGCAACTGCAGCCCCAGTTCGAGGGCTAGCCGGGCGGCTTATTCCGTTTCCAACATCACCAGGTGCGCACGCGCCCGGTGTCTATGTGGACAAACTGGTCGCGCGGGTAATAACCCACGCCACCCGCCTTGAGCGACAGGGCCGCGTCGCGCAACTCGGCCAGCGGCACGCCGGGCAGACGGATGTCGATGGCCTTGCCCTCCATGTGCAGGCTGTGCTTGGCCACCCCGCCACTGCGCGTGCTGCGCAAGAGGGCATTGGTGAGCGGGCTGCGGTAGCCTGAAATGATTTGATAAGTCAACGGGACCCCCGTGCCTAGCGTCTGCCTAAGCTCGTGCAGCAGGTCGAACAACTGCGGATCGATCTGGCCGACTTCGCCCGAGTAATGGTCACGCAGAAAGTGGTTCAGCGACCCCAGCGCTTGCGGCACATAGTGCTCGCCCGAGGCGTACACCAGGTCAATGCGTTCGTGGGTGTGGGTGTGGTCGAGCACCAGACTGCGCACACCAGGGGTGCTTGCCCGCGCCGGCTTGCCCGCCAGACCCAGCGCGCCGCCGAGCATCACGGCTTGGGCGGAGCGGTGCAAAAACGAGCGGCGGGAGGCTTGCAAGGGGACGTGGGTCGGGCGTGTCATAACAGGGTAGTTTAGGGAATCCGGCAATTCGGCAAGGCGCATGGGGTCAAGGCAGCCCCATGCTGGCGCAGCGCACGGGCCAGCAATCGGTCGTGGCTGTAGAGGTCAGGGTAAAAAAACACGCGGCCTGCCTTGACCACCACCGTGCTGTAGGCAATCAACACGGTCAGGGGTTGGGTCAGGCGCAGGGTGCTCGACTGACCGCTGGTCATGGCGGAGCGGATGCGCTCCTCGGGCCAAACGGGATCGTCCTGCAGCACAAACTTGGCCAGTGCCACCGGGTCCTGGACGCGGATGCAGCCGTGGCTGAAATCGCGTCGGTCGCGCTCGAACAGGCCCGGCGACGGCGTGTGGTGCAAGTAGATGTTGTCGTTGTTGGGAAAGATGAACTTGATATCGCCCAGGGCATTTTGCGGGCCTGGCCGCTGGCGTATGCGCCACGCACCCGACAACACCGCGTCCAGATGCTCTGGTGCCAGTGTGGTGACCACCTGTCCGCTGGCGGTGACAAACTCCATGCCCTGGCGGGTCAGATAGCCCGGATCAGCGCGCAGGTGGGGCACGGTTTCATGGCGGGCAATAGAAGGCGGCACATTCCAGTAGGGGCTGAATTCGATGAAACGCATCTCTTCGTCGAACAGTGGCGTGCGCGTGTCCAGCGCCTTGCCGACGATCACCTTCATGCTCAGTTTGACATGGATGCGCCCGTCTTGCACCTCGTAGGCGCGCAACACAAACTCCGGCACGTTGACCACCACCATGCGCGCGGCTTGGCGCAAGGGCGTCCAGCGCAGGCGTTCCATGCTCAGCGTGATCTGCTCGGCGCGTTGCTCGGGTGTGATGTGGAGTTGCTGCATGGTTTGGGGCCCCAGCACGCCGTCTGGGGTCAGTCCGTGGCGCTCCTGAAAACGCATCAGTGCAGCGACCAACTCGCCTTCAAGTCGAGCCGGTGCCACTGTATCGGCAGCCAGATCGCCCAAGGCTTGCAGGCGCTGCGTCAGCAGCGGCAAGCCGGCATAGGCTAGCCCGGCTTCCAGCTTGCGTCCGGGCAGCGGCGCCAGGGGTGATTGCCAGGCCGGGTGATGGATAAGTGCGCGGTACTGGCGAAGTGCCTGGCGCAAGGGTGCCGCCATGGGTGCCTGCATTGCCAGTTGCGCCACGGCCGCGGACAGTCGCTGCTCGCGCACTGCCGTGTCCAGCCAGGCTAGCAGGTCGACAGCGGGCGCACTGGGCGTAGAAAAGTTGGCTTTGATCTGCCCCGGGTTGACCCGCCCACGGCTCAGGTCGCTCAGGTAATGCTGCATGGCTCGGGTCAAGGTGGCGTCCAGTTGGGTCTGATCTGCTGGGGTGAGTGTCAGGCCCGTGCCGGCCCGCGTCACCGCCTGGTTCAGCTCGGCGGCCTGGT
>JAQSDS010000359.1 GCA_029946045.1 Rhodoferax sp. | reverse complement strand
CGGTGCGGCTGCGCTTGACCAAGGTGCCATCCTTTTCGAACGGCTCGATGAGCTGCAAAATGCCACCGACATCGTCCACCGAGGCCTCGCGCAGGCTTTCCAGCTTTTCGTCGACCACCATGGTGCCAATGCCGTCGTGCACGTAAACCTCGAGCAAGATGGAACCATCCACCGCAAACGGAATGATGTGGCTGCGCTCGACGCCGCCTTTGCAGGCCTTGACGCAGTGCTGCAAATAAAACGCCGTGTCGCTGGGCGTGTTGGCACTGGGCAAATCTGCCAGCATTTTTTCAGCGACTGCCAGCGGCAACTCGGTGTCAACGGGATTGTCTTCGCTCACCGGCAGACCGATCTGGGTGGGAATACCCGCAACCTCGGTGACAAATATCAGTTTGTCGGCTTGCAGCGCGGTGGCCACCGAGGTAGCAACTTCTTCCATGGTCAGGTTGAAAGCCTCGCCGGTGGGCGAAAAGCCAAATGGCGACATCAGCACCAGCGCGCCCATGTCGAGCGAGCGCATGATGCCTGCGGTGTCGATCTTGCGCACCACGCCAGAATGCTGAAAGTCCACGCCGTCCACAATGCCAACTGGGCGTGCCGTCAAAAAGTTGCCTGAAATGACCCGCACCGTGGCCCCGGCCATGGGCGTGTTGGGCAGGCCCTGGCTAAAAGCGGCCTCGATCTCGTAGCGCAACTGGCCAGCGGCTTCCTGGGCGCAATCCAGCGCCACCTCGTCGGTGATGCGGATGCCTCTGGAATAACGCGGCGTGTGACCCTTGGCCTGGAGCTGTTCGTTCACCTGCGGGCGAAAGCCGTGCACCAGCACCACCTTGACGCCCATGCTCTGGATCAGCGCCAGGTCTTGCGCCAGATTGGGCAGTTTGCCGGCGGCAATGGCCTCGCCACAGACCCCCACCACAAAGGTCTGGTGCCTGAACTTGTGGATGTACGGCGCCACCGACCGGAACCAGGGCACAAAGGTGAAGTTGAAGATGGACGACATGTCGGCGGGCTAAAGTGAAAAGGGTTGGGATAATCACCGATTCTCTACGAAGTTATTGCCTTGACTGCACCACCCCTGAAAATCGAGTTTCCCGAATCGCTGCCCGTCTCCGCCCGACGCGAAGAGATCATGGCCGCCATGCAAGCGCACCAGGTCATCATCGTCTGTGGCGAAACCGGCTCGGGCAAAACCACCCAGTTGCCCAAAATCGCCCTGGCGCTGGGCCGCGGCAAGCTCAATTACCCGCTGGTCAACCCGGATGGCAGCCGCGCGCCGCCTGGCAAACTCATCGGCCACACCCAGCCACGCCGCATTGCGGCCAGCAGTGTGGCCAAGCGCATTGCCGAAGAGCTCAACACCACGCTGGGCGACGTGGTTGGTTTCAAGGTGCGCTTTCAGGACCGATTGAGCCGGGACAGCTCGGTGAAATTGATGACCGACGGCATTTTGCTGGCTGAAACACAAACCGACCCGTTGCTCAAGGCCTATGACACGATCATCATCGACGAGGCGCACGAGCGCAGCCTGAACATCGACTTTTTGCTCGGTTACCTGCGTCAGATCCTGCCGCGCCGCCCCGACCTGAAAGTGGTGGTGACCTCGGCCACGATTGACGCCGAGCGTTTTGCCGAGCATTTTGCAAGTAGGAAAGGTCCTGCACCCATCATCATGGTCTCGGGGCGCATGTTTCCGGTCGAGCAGCGTTACCGGCCGTTTGAGGAAGCGCGCGATTACGACTTGAATAATGCGATCGCCGATGCCGTCGACGAGCTCTGGCGCGACGCCCACAACAGTGGTGATATTTTGGTGTTTTTGCCCGGTGAGCGCGAGATCCGCGAAGCTGCTGACCACCTGCGTGGCCACCTGAGTCATCAGCCAGTTTTTCGCAATGCCGAGGTACTGCCGCTGTTTGCCCGCCTGAGCCAGGCCGAGCAAGACCGCATTTTTGACGGTCACACCGGCCGCCGCATTGTGCTGGCGACCAACGTGGCCGAGACTTCACTCACGGTGCCGGGCATCCGTTACGTCATTGACGTCGGCACCGCCCGCATGAAGCGCTACAGTTTCAGAAGCAAGGTCGAGCAGTTGCTGGTGGAGCCCATCAGCCAGAGTTCGGCCAACCAGCGCGCCGGGCGCTGCGGCCGGGTGGCGAACGGCATTTGCATCCGGCTCTATGACGAAAAGGACTTTACCGGTCGCCCCAAATTTACCGATCCCGAGATTTTGCGCAGTTCGCTCGCGGGCGTGATCCTGCGCATGAAGTCGCTGCACCTGGGCGTGGTGGAAGACTTCCCGTTCATCGAAAAACCGTCCGGCCGCGCCATTGCCGACGGCTACCAGCTGCTCAACGAACTCGGTGCCGTGGACGACGCCAATGAGTTGACCGCCACCGGCCAGGAATTGGCCAAGTTACCGCTCGACCCGCGCGTGGGCCGCATGATCCTGGAGGCGCGGTCGCGTGAGGCGCTCGACGAAGTGCTGGTCATTGCCTCGGCACTGTCGGTGCAGGACGCGCGCGACCGGCCCATGGAAGCGCAGCAGCAGGCCGACCAGGCGCATGCCAAGTTTGACGATGAAAAAAGCGAGTTTTCAGGTTACCTGAAGCTTTGGAAGTGGCTGGAGACTGCACGCGGCGGTTCCCATGAGGCTACACCGGGAGTCGGGATGGCTGGGCGTTCTGCGCAGGTAAAGGAGGAGCCC
>JAQSDS010000358.1 GCA_029946045.1 Rhodoferax sp. | reverse complement strand
GTTTCCGCGTCACCAAGGTCGGCGCGAACACGGTGCTCGCGCAGATCATCCGCCTGGTCGAAGAGGCGCAAGGTTCCAAGCTGCCGATCCAGGCGCTGGTTGACAAGGTCACCATGTGGTTCGTCCCGGCGGTGATGACAGGGGCCGCGCTGACCTTCCTGGTCTGGCTGATCTTTGGTCCGGATCCGGCGCTGACCTTCGCGCTCGTCAATGCGGTTGCGGTACTCATCATCGCCTGCCCGTGCGCCATGGGGCTGGCCACGCCGACATCAATCATGGTCGGTACCGGCCGCGCAGCTGAGCTCGGCGTTCTCTTTCGCAAGGGCGAAGCCTTGCAGGCGTTGCGCGATGTGAGCGTCATCGCGCTCGACAAGACCGGGACGCTGACCAAAGGACGCCCCGAGCTGACCGACCTTGTTCCCGCTGAAGGCTTCGAATACGACGAAGTTCTGGCGCTCGTTGCAGCGGTCGAGACGCGCTCCGAGCACCCGATCGCCGAAGCGATCGTCGTCGCCGCAAAGCAGCGCAACATCACGCTCGCCCCTATCGAGGGCTTCGACGCAACACCGGGCTTTGGCGTGTCGGCCATGGTCGGCGGTCGGACCGTCGCCGTCGGCGCAGACCGGTTCATGACGCAGCTCGGTCTAGATGTGGCGAGCTTCCTGCCGACCGCCCAGCGTCTTGGCGAGCAAGGCAAGAGTCCGCTCTATGCCGCGATCGACGGCCGCTTGGCGGGGGTGATTGCAGTCGCCGATCCGATCAAGGAGACGACGTACGAGGCGATCAAGGCGTTGCACGCGCTCGGCCTCAAGGTCGCGATGATCACCGGCGACAACGCGGCGACGGCCACGGCTATCGCCAGGCAGCTCGGCATTGATGAAGTTGCGGCCGAGGTCTTGCCCGACGGCAAGGTGGCAGCGCTGAAGAAGTTCCGGATCAATGGCGCGCGGGTCGCCTTCGTGGGCGACGGCATCAACGACGCGCCGGCGCTCGCCGAAGCCGATGTCGGGCTCGCCATTGGCACGGGAACCGATGTGGCGATCGAGGCGGCTGACGTGGTGCTGATGTCAGGCGACTTGCGTGGCGTGACGAACGCCATCGCGCTCAGCCAGGCGACGATCCGCAACATCAAACAGAACCTGTTCTGGGCCTTTGCCTACAACGCCGTGCTGATCCCGGTTGCGGCGGGGGCGCTCTATCCGGTGAACGGCATGTTGCTTTCGCCCATCTTCGCCGCGGCCGCGATGGCGCTCTCCAGTGTCTTCGTGCTGGGCAACGCACTTCGGCTCAAGCGGTTCCAGGCACCCATGACGGTCGAAGCCCGCACCGAGATGCCGGGGGCTGGCGCACAGGCTTCGTGACCGACGCCGTCGCCAAGGACCTGCATGCCGATGTGTTTTTACGCCTGCAGTAGCATCAACGTCCAACGCCGCAAAAACCTGCGTAACTTGTACCTGGAAGGAGAGCATGATGAATATCGGTCAAGCGGCCAAATATTCCGGCGTTTCGGCGAAGATGATCCGTTACTACGAACAGATTGGCTTGATCCCGAAAGCGATTCGCTCCGACGCAGGCTATCGCAATTACAGCGCGTCGGACGCACACAGCCTTTACTTTATCCGTCGCACGCGCGATCTTGGTTTTTCTGTCGAGCAGATCATGAAACTTTTGACCTTGTGGTGCGACCGCGAACGCGCGAGCTCCGACGTCAAGGAAATGGCGCTCGCCCATGCCGCCGGTCTGAAGGCAAAGATTGCTGAACTGCAGGCGATGGTGCAAACGCTCGAGCACCTGGCCAATCACTGTCACGGCGATGATCGCCCGGATTGCCCGATCATCGACAATCTGGCTGAGCGAACTGCCGCAGCGGCGGCGGAACAGGGTTCACAGGCGCCACACAAGACGCCTCGGTTTGGGGTCGATACACCCGCCTCGTCACGCAATCGCGCCCATTCGTGAGCTGAGGTGGATTTCCGCTGACCCCAGCCCCGGTTTCCTCACGCATCACATTCACTTAGAACGCTAAGTGCTTCATCTAGAACGATTTTTAATCTGAATCAAGGTTCTAAACCGCTTCTAAGTCTTTGATTTCATTGTAAAAATTTATTGCAAAGTAGTTTGCACGCACTGTTTTTGCTGCTACAGTGCAAAAAAGTGCAATTTAGTGGTGAATTGTGCTTTTACACCACCATTTCCCGGTTCATTTCGAAAATCAAAGGTCAGCTATCGTGTTTCAAGGGGCTTCCTCATTAAGTCTTGACGCAAAGGGACGGCTGTCTGTGCCAACCCGGCATCGTGACGTCTTGATTGCCCTGGCTGCGGGTCAGCTCACCATCACCAAACACCCGCACGGTTGCCTGATGATTTTCCCCCGCCCCGAGTGGGAAAAGTTCCGTGACCGCATTGCCGCCTTGCCGATGTCGGCGCAGTGGTGGAAGCGAATTTTTCTGGGCAACGCCATGGATGTCGAGCTCGACAGCACGGGCCGTGTGTTGATTTCGCCCGAACTGCGTGCCGCGGCGGGCATTGCCAAGGAATCGGTTTTGCTGGGCATGGGCAACTCCTTTGAGTTGTGGGACAAAGCCACTTACGACGCCCAGGAGGCGCAGGCCATGCAGGGTGACATGCCTGACGTCTTCAAAGATTTCTCTTTCTGAAGGCCAGAGGTGGAAGCTGCATGGACCCATACCACCGTCTTATTGAGTGA
>JAQSDS010000357.1 GCA_029946045.1 Rhodoferax sp. | reverse complement strand
TCTTTTCCCTGTCAGTCAATGTATTTCAGGCCGGCTTTCTCCAGCCCGTCGCGCATCTTGTAGTAGTCCAGCCCAAGCACGCCCGAGGCAAAGATGGCGCGCTTGGCGCCTTCGTTGGCCTCGCGCGCCTCGGCGGCGTCGGCCACCTGCTGCGCGATGGCTGCGGGCACGACCACCACACCGTCGATGTCGGCAATAACCACATCACCGGGGTTGACCAGTGCACCGGCGCACACCACCGGAATATTGACCGAGCCCAGCGTGGCCTTGATCGTGCCTTTGGCATGGATCGCTTTGCTGAACACGGGAAAGTTCATTTCGGTCAAATCTTTCACGTCGCGCACGCCGCCGTCAATGACCAGACCGACGGCACCACGCGCCTTGAACGAGGTGGCCAGCAGGTCGCCAAAAAAACCGTCGGCGTTGTCGGTGGTGCAGGCGGCCACCACCACGTCGCCGGGCTGCAATTGCTCGGCGGCCACGTGCATCATCCAGTTGTCGCCGGGTTGCAGCAGCACCGTCACCGCCGTGCCGCACATATTGGCCTCGTTGTAAATCGGACGCAAGCTGGGTTTCATGAGGCCGACGCGGCCCATGGCCTCGTGGAGGGTGGCGACACCGAAGCGTGACAGTTTTGCGACCGCCGCCTTGTCGGCGCGGTTGATGTTGCGTTTGACGATACCGAGCTGATTCATGTTTTTCTCTGGTTCAGGTGGGGGACGGCGCCTGGGTGATGTGGCGCACATGCAGCGACAGGCCGAGCGCCGCCATGTGGTTGCTGTTGCGGCTCAGGATGGCCTCAGAGAGCGGCAGAAACAGCGCTTCTTCAAAGGCCGCGTGGGCCTGGTACTGGGTCACCAATTGCTGGAGGGCGGCGAGGTCGATCGCCACAGCTTGCCCTTTGGCCATCTTTTTCAATTGCGGTTCCAGCTTGGCCCACAGTGCTTCCACTTGCCGGTGTTCACGCGTCAAGCGGTCGGTGATGTCCTTCACCTGCGCCAGCTCGGCACCGGGCTCGGCACTGGCCAAAACGGCTTCAAACAGCACCCGCTCTTCTTCCTCATGGTGGTTAAAAATGACATCACGGAAGAAGTTGCGCGTGCTCTCTGCCACCTGACGGGCACGCTCGGCGGCCTCGGCCAGCGCCGGCAGATCTTCCATCGCCGCCAAGTGCCGCAGGATGCCTTCGTGGCAATGCGAGAAATTGGTCATGGGCGCGTTTGAGTTGTTGGCCATGGGATAACTCCTGACTAAGCGACTTGTCGGGCGGTGAGGAAGGCATCCAGCCGCGGGAAGACGCGCCGCGCGTTGCCTTCGTAAATCTGCTGGCGGTCGGCAGCACTCAAAATTTTGCTGGCTTCGATGTAGCGCTTGGTGTCGTCGTAGTAGTGGCCGGTCTCGGGGTCAATGCCGCGCACCGCGCCAATCATTTCGCTGGCAAACAGCACATTCTTGACCGGAATCACGGTGTTGAGCAGGTCAATGCCGGGCTGATGGTAGACGCAGGTGTCAAAGAAAATGTTGTTGAGCAGATGCTCTTGCAACAACGGCTTTTTCAGCTCTTGCGCCAGCCCCCTGAAACGGCCCCAGTGGTAGGGCACGGCGCCGCCGCCATGTGGAATCAGGAACTTGAGCGTCGGAAAATCCTTGAACAGGTCGCTGGTCAGGCACTGCATGAAGGCTGTGGTGTCGGCGTTCAGGTAGTGCGCGCCGGTGGTGTGAAAGCAGGCATTGCAGCTGGTTGACACATGAATCATGGCCGGCAGCTCGTACTCCACCATCTTCTCGTAGATTGGGTACCAATGCCTGTCGCTCAGAGGCGGCGAGGTCCAGTGGCCACCACTCGGGTCGGGGTTGAGGTTGATGCCGACCGCGCCGTACTCTTTGACGCACTTTTCCAGCTCGGGGATGCAGCTGGCTGGATCCACGCCGGGCGACTGCGGCAACATGGCCACCGGCACAAAGCTGTCCGGAAACAACTGGCTGACGCGCCAGCACAGTTCATTACAAATGGCGGCCCAGGTGCTCGACACATTGAAGTCGCCAATGTGGTGCGCCATGAAGCTGGCGCGCGGGGAAAACAGCGTGAGGTCGGAACCTCTGCTGCGCATCAGGCGCAGCTGGTTGGCCTCGATCGACTCACGCAGTTCGTCGTCGCTGATGTGCAGGTCTGCCGCTTTGGGCATCAGCGCTGGGTCCTTGATACCGGCAATTTGCTGGTTACGCCAGGTTTCCAGCGCTTTGGGGGCAGTGGTGTAGTGGCCGTGGCAGTCGATGATCATGGCGGTGCTTTCTAAATATCAGGAGTCAATCAAGACCGGGGCTCGGCAAAGTCCAGCGGCAGACCGACATAGTTTTCGGCAATCGACAGGGACCCCGCGTGCGAGTTGAGCAGGTAGTCCAGCTCGGCTTCCTGGAAACGGCTGGTGATGGGGCCGTCGTCCGGAAAGCGGTGCATCAGCGTGGTCATCCACCACGAAAAACGTTCCGCCTTCCAGATGCGGCGCAGGCAGCGTTCGGAATAAGTGTCGATGCCGTGCGCGCTGTGGTTCTGGTAAAAATCAACCAAGGCATTGCACAGGTACTTGACGTCGGTGGCGGCCAGGTTCAGGCCCTTGGCACCGGTGGGCGGCACAATGTGCGCCGCGTCACCCGCGAGGAACATGCGCCCGAAGCGCATGGGCTCGGCCACGAAGCTGCGCAGCGGTGCAATG
>JAQSDS010000356.1 GCA_029946045.1 Rhodoferax sp. | reverse complement strand
TGCTGTCGATGGAAGCCATGAAGATGGAGACCATGCTGAGCGCCGAGCGCGACGCGACGGTGCATGCCATCCATGTGCGCACCGGCGAAACCGTGAACGCCAAGGACTTGCTGCTGGAGCTCAGTCCCAGCGGCGCCTGAGCCGCAAGCGCAGGGCTTAAGCCGCCTTGCGCATCAGCGTGCTCTTGCCAAACAGCGACTCGATCAGGTCTACCGCCACTTCGGCGGTGCGGTTGCGCACATCAAAGGCCGGGTTGAGTTCCATCACGTCGAGCGACCCCAGGCGGCCGGTGTCGGCAATCATTTCCATGCACAGTTGCGCTTCGCGGTAGCTCGGGCCGCCGCGCACCGTGGTGCCCACGCCGGGCGCAATGTCGGGGTCCAGAAAGTCGACGTCAAAGCTCACATGCAGGTGTGTGTTGCCGTCGACCAGGGCCAGCGCCAGCTCCATGGCCGCACGCATGCCCATCTCGTCGATGTAGCGCATGTCAAACACCTCCAGGCCAGCCTCGTGCACCAGGCGTTTCTCGCCTTCATCCACACTGCGAATGCCGATCTGGCGCACCCATTTGGGGTTGATGGCCGGCACCTGACCGCCAATGCCCGTCAGCACCTCGGGCCCGTAACCACACAAACACGCCACTGGCATGCCGTGGATGTTGCCGCTGGGGGTGAGTGCGCTGGTATTGAAGTCGGCATGGGCATCGAGCCACAACACACGCAGTTTTTTACCGGTGGCGCGGCAGTGGCGTGCCACGGCGCTGATCGAGCCCAGGCCCAGGCAATGGTCGCCACCCAGCAAAATGGGCAGGCGGTTTTGCTGCAACTCAGCAAACACCGCGTCATGCACGGTTTGATTCCAGGCCGCGACCTCAGCCAGATGGCGGTAACCGTCGACCGGTGGCAGCCACGGGTTGCGCGGCCCGCTCAGGTTGCCCCGGTCCAGCACCTGCAGGCCGTGGCTCTCCAGCACCTGGACGATGTTGGCCACGCGCAAGGCTTCCGGCCCCATGCTGGCGCCGCGGCTGCCCGCGCCAATGTCGGTGGGCGCGCCGATCAGGGAAATGTTGGAATTCATGGTGCTGTCGTTTTCTGAAACGGGATTGGGTGTCTGCATGCTCTGCACATGACTGGTCGCAGTTTAGTCAGTTTGCGCGCAGATGGTTTTGAGGTTTAATAGAGCACTCAATTTGTGCAAATGTAATTTCAACAAACATCATGGACGATTGCTTCTTCTGGTTAGGGCATCCGGTGGTTTTCCGATCTGGGGAAACTTATGCGGCTGCCTTGCGGCGTTCGGGTCTGGATGACCTGGGGCCGGCCATGGGGGAATTGCGCGGGCGCTACTTTTGCGGCATCGGCGCTTGCCAGGCCTGTCTGGTGTCGGTCAATGGCGCGGCACCGGTAGAAGCCTGCCTGACGCCGGCGCGCGCTGCTGTGCAGCTCACGCTGGCCGCGCTACCGGTTTGTGAGGTGCACCGTGTCGCAACCTGATGTCTTGGTGGTCGGTGGTGGCCCGGCTGGCGTGGCTGCTGCGGTCGAACTGACCGGCATGGGCTTGTCGGTGCTGTTGGTCGAGCAGCGTGACCGGCTGGGCGGCGCGATCCACCGGGCCTACGTGGGCGCGGGCCCCAGCCCGGTCAAGCGCAATGCGCACCACCAGCGCCAGTGGCAGACTTTGCTGGACCAGGTCGGCCTGGCGAGCGAGCGGTTCAGCTTGCAGCTGCAATCGGTTTTTCTGGGCGTCGAGGGGGATGGCCTTTATCTGCTTGACGACCGGGCTGCGGGGTGCGTGCGCGGTGTTCGCCCCAAAGCCGTGCTGATGGCGGTGGGCGGTGTCGAGCGCGTGCTGCCGGTGCCTGGGTGGGAGCTGCCCGGGGTCACCACGGTGGGCGGTATGCAGGTGCAGCTCAAGGAAACCGGTGAAGCGCCACAAGGTCGGATCCTGGTGGCAGGCAGTGGGCCACTGCCGTTGGCCTTGGCGGCGCAACTGGCCGCTGCCGGGAACCCCCCGCTGGCCTTGCTGGAGCGTGGCACGCCCTTTGGTAACGCGCTGCTGCAACCGGGTGCGGCTGTCGATGGTTTGCGCAGTTGGCCACCGTTGGCCGAGGCCCTGGGCTATGCCACGCAGTTGTTGCGCTCCGGCGTGCCCTACCGGGCCGGTTGTATGGTGACCGCGATTGAAGCGATGCCGCAGGGGCTGCGCGTAGCGGTGCTTGACCGCCGTGGTCGGACCCTCGTATATGAGGTGACTCATCTGGCCCTGCACGATGGTCTGGAGTCGAATCAGACCGGCTTGCCGGCCCAGACTGAAGCGGGCTTGCCCGTGGTCTGGGCGGGGGATTGTCGTGAAGTGCTGGGCGCCGATGCGGCTATCAGCGACGGCCGGCGGGCCGCGCAGCAGCTTGCGAAAAACCTGGGGCATGTGTGCCCCGAGCCCCAGTTTGATGGTGCGCTGGCATCAGCCCGGCGCCTGCAGACGGCCTTGCGCACGCTGTGCGCGGCACCGGCGCCCGTGACCACGCCCGAGACCGTGCTTTGCCGCTGCGAGGGCTTGCGCGCCGCCAGTGCTTCGGCACTTCAGGGCGCTGGCTCGGCGCACGAAATTCGTGTCGTCGGGCGCTTTGCCATGGGCGCCTGCCAGGGCCGCTTTTGTGCGCGGGCGGCACAAGCGCTGGCGGCCCAGGCCGGCGTGTCGTTTGAAGCCCAGGACCTG
>JAQSDS010000355.1 GCA_029946045.1 Rhodoferax sp. | reverse complement strand
CCAGCTTTTTCTTTCACGCTTACTGGAGTGTTCCTGCAGATCAGGCCTTCATGCAACAACTGCTGTTTTTCAAGAACATGGCCGTGGTCGGTGGCTTGCTGGCGATTGCCGCCAACGGTGCTGGCGCCTGGAGTCTTGATTCACGCCGAGCTTGAATTGATTCAAGTGTCTTTGATAAAGTGAGCAGGGTGCCGATGTGCACCTTGCTTGAAAAATGGAACTGAAAATGAACACCTCTGATAAGCACCCGGTTAATGTGTCCCGCACGGTGGAGCGTCTGGTTGCCGGCCAAGCCACCTCGGACGGCGCAGGCGTCAAGCTGACCCGTGTGCTGACGCACAACCTGCAGCAGCGGCTTGACCCGTTTCTGATGCTCGACGCCTTTGGCAGCGACCAGGCTGATGACTACATTGCCGGTTTTCCTGACCACCCGCACCGTGGCTTTGAGACCATCACCTACATGCTTGCCGGGCGCATGTTGCACAAAGACAGCGCGGGTCATGAGGGCCTGCTGGAGAACGGCGGTGTGCAGTGGATGACTGCCGCCAGGGGCGTGATCCATTCCGAGATTCCGCAGCAGGAAGAAGGCGTGATGGAAGGTTTTCAGCTTTGGCTGAACCTGCCCAAGCGTGACAAGATGAACGCCCCCTGGTACCGCGACTTCAAGAACGCGGAGCTACCGAAATTTGTGACAGAAGAAGGGGTGGCCGTGACGGTGATTGCCGGTGAAAGCCAGGGCATCGGCGGTGCCGTGACACGCGACACCACGCAGCCCAACTACCTCGACCTGCACCTGCCCGCTGGCGCACGGTTCGCACAAAAACTGCCTGCGGGCCACAACGCTTTTGTTTATGTCTACCGCGGCGAAGTCAGCATTGCCGGCAAAGCCGTACCGGTGCAACGCATGGCCATACTGGCCAATGACACCCTGGCCGATGGCGTGGTGATCGAGGCACGTGCCGACGCCAAGGTCCTGCTGATTTCAGGCCAGCCTTTGCACGAGCCCATCGTTCAGTACGGTCCGTTTGTGATGAACACCCAAGACGAGATCTACCAGGCGCTGAGCGATTTCCGCGATGGCCGACTCGGGGAAAGCGCTTGACCCGTGTTTAAAAGGGCGTGACCATGACGGCCTGCCCGGCTTGTCAAACGCCTTGCGCCATCGTGTCACCCAGCTGGATCGCGCCACCCGGTTGCCACGCCGGGTTGAACTGCAGCGGCCCCTGCGGAAACAGCATGACCACGGTGGAGCCCAGCAAGAAGCGGCCCATCTCGTCGCCCTGCTGGAACGTGATGGACTCGTTGTCATAACGCCATTCGCTCAAACGACCTGGGCGCGGGGCATTGACACCACCATGCCAGGTAGTGGCCATGCTACCCACAATGGTGGCGCCCACCAGCACCAGTACAAAGGCCCCAAGCGCCCCTTCAAACACACACACCACGCGCTCGTTGCGAGCAAACAGGCCGGGCACGCCGCGCGCGGTGGTGGGGTTGACCGAAAACAGGTCGCCAGGCACATAGATCATGCGCAGCAAGCGCCCGGCGCAAGGCATATGGATGCGGTGGTAGTCGCGCGGGCTCAGGTACAGCGTGGCAAAGTGGCCGTTGTCAAACTGCGCGGCCAGGGCGGCATCGCCACCGACGAGTGCTGTACTGCTGTAGTGGTGGCCCTTGGCCTGAAAGAGCTGCTGGCCTTTAATACGGCCAAACTGGCTGATGGCGCCGTCAACCGGGCAGATCAGCGTGCTGTGCGCCAGCGGCCGGGCACCGGTTTTGAGGGCACGGGTGAAGAAGTCGTTGAAGCTGGCGTAGCTGGCGATGTCGGGGTTGGCGGCCTCAAGCATGTTGACGCCGTAGCGCTGCACAAACCAGGCGATCAGCCGGGTGGTGAGCGCACCGCCCTGGGCCCGCGCGATACGTCCGGCCAGCAAAGTGATGGCCTGCTTGGGAATCAGGTATTGGGCGAGTACAGCGGTGCGGTCAGTCATAAGGGAGGGATTCTACGCAGTGCTTTCAGATGCGCGCCTGCCACAATCAGGAGATGTCCATTGTCCGCATCCCACCCATTCAATGCCTGCTGACTTTTGAGGCACTGGCGCGCCTGCGTAGCGTCACACAAACCGCCGAAGAACTGTGTGTGACGCCCAGCGCGGTGAGCCACCGCGTCAAACAGCTCGAGCAAATCATTGGTACCAAGCTGTTTGGCCGGGCCGATTTTTCACTCACCACCGAAGGCGCAGCCTACCTGGCCCATGTGCGCGACGGCTTGAGCATGCTGCAAAAATTCCCCAGCTCCACCACCACGCCGGGCAAGCGCAAGCTGCGCCTGGCTGTCACGCCGACCTTTGCGCGCTCCATTCTGATCCCCCGCCTGCGTCAGTTCACTGAGGCCTACCCCGAGATCGACCTGACCCTGCAAATCTCGATTCCGCTGCTCGACGTGGTGGCTGAAGATGCCGACCTGATGATCCGTTTTGGCACCGGCCGCTACGCCGATGTCGAACACGTCTGCCTGCTCAAGGACGAGGTCACGCCGCTGGCATCACCCGCCTTTGTGCGCGAGCACGGACCATTTGAAATAGCGCAAGACCTGGAGGGCGAAGGGCTGCTGCGCAGCCCGCTGGAACCCTGGCGTACCTGGTTTGCCGCGCGCGGGCTGGACTGGCCCGAGCCGCTTGATGGCTCGCAGTTCAACGATGTCGGCCTGATGTGT
>JAQSDS010000354.1 GCA_029946045.1 Rhodoferax sp. | reverse complement strand
AGCACCGAGGCCTTGTAGACCTCATCCATGGGAACGCCGTCGTACAGATTGCGTAGGGTCTCAGCCATGATGGGCTCGGGTTTGACGTCAGCGCCCAGACCGCTGCAGGCATCGGTGATGATGCCCTGCAAGCGCGCCAGGTCAAGCACCACGCGCTGGCCCTTGTCGATGGCATGCAGCAGCGGTGCCGCAGGCGTCTGCTGAACCACTTTTTGCGCGCGTTCCTGACTGCGCTTCTCGCGGTACAGCACGTAGGCACGGGCGATCTCATGGTGCCCTTCGCGCATCAAACCCAGTTCCACCTGGTCTTGTACGTCTTCAATGTGGAAAGTGCCGCCAGCGGGGCGCGAACGCATCAGTGCCTTGATCACGACCTGGGTAAGCGTCTCCACGGTCTCGCGCACGCTGGCTGAGGCCGCGCCCTGGGTGCCATGGACAGCCAGAAAGGCCTTCATCATGGCGACGGCTATCTTGTTGGGCTCGAACGGCACGACGGCTCCGTTGCGCCGAAGAATTTGGTATTGGCTCAAGTTGCCAGCGGCGGTCGAAGACCGCTCGCCTGTTCCGGACCTGAGCGGCATGTTGCTATGAAGTGAATGGGGCGTGGGTTGGGCAGTTTGCATGGCATCCTCTCTTGAAACTGTTCGAGAAATCAAAGGCGAAACAATTTGAAAAAATTGATCGAACCTTATCGAAGGCCTGAGCTTATCACTATATATGGTGTTTTTTATCTGGTACGACACTACCAGTAGTGTTTTTGCCGATCGGGTTGGGCCCGATCAATCAACCACTCTTCTTAGGTTTTGATAGCGATTGATGCCCGTCTGGTCTTGTGTCTTGGTGCTTTTTCAGCGCCTCATCAAGTCAATTGGGTGGTCTTTGGTGGCAGACCCGGGTAGCGTGACTACGGGTAAATACCGAGTATCCAGCCCTAAATTTTTTTGCAAACGCAGCCAGTCAAAACCTTTGCCAGGATCGCCTTTGCGGCCTGGGGCAATGTGCTCATGCCCCGCCAAATGTTCGATGGGGTAGCGTTGTATCAGGGCGGCGCACACGCTTTGCAGGCATTCATACTGAGCGTCTTCAAACAAGTCGCCTTCAAGCCCTTCGAGTTCAATCCCGATGCTGTCGTCGTTGCACTTGTCGCGCCCACGGTAGTGCGAAGCACCGGCATGCCAGGCGCGTTCATCGCAACTCACCAACTGCCAAAGCTCGCCGTTGCGCCGGATGAAGAAATGCGCTGAGACCTCCATGCCCTGAATTTGACTGAAATAGGGGTGGGCCTTCCAGTCAAGCTGGTTGTTGAAAAAATGAAGTACCTCCGGTCCGCCATAGTTGCCAGGCGGCAAACTGATGGAATGCAGCACAATCAAATCGATGCAAGCCTGTGCTGGCCGAGGCCCAAAATTGGGGGAGCGTTGCTGCGCAGCAAAGCGGTACCAACCTTGGGACCACAAGGCATCAGTGGCTTGCGTCAAAGGCGTCATCATCAGCATTCTCATCAGACGTTGCGGTGGCAATGCCCAACCTGGCAATCCGGTAGCGTATTTGTCGCAAGCTCAAGCCCAGTCGTGACGCGGCTGCGGTGCGATTGAAGTTGGTTTCTTGCAGGGTTCGGATCAAAATGGCGCGTTCCTGGGTATCCAGATAAGCCTGTAAATCGCTCGGAATCTGAGTCTCAGACGGCGCCGAGGCTGCCACAGTCTGGATGGTCACAGGCTTGCCTTGGAACTGATCAAGATCCCCGAGGGCTATGCTGCGGTGGAGCAGGTTTTCCAGTTCGCGGACGTTGCCCGGCATGGGCAGTTGAGCCAGTTGCGCCAAGAGGTCGGCACCGAGGTTAGGTTTGGGCAAGCCAGCCTCCTGCGCAATGCGTGACAGAAGCGCATCGCACAGTTCGGGCAGATCCTCCTGCCGTTCCCGCAGCGGCGTAATCACCAGCTCAATGACATTGAGCCGGTAATACAGGTCCTGTCGGAAGTTGCCTTGCTGGACTTCTGATGCCAAGTCTTTGTGGGTGGCGCTGATGATGCGCACATCCACCAGATCTTCCTGGGTTGAACCCAGCGGTCTGACACGGCGTTCCTGAATGGCACGCAGCAATTTGGCTTGCATGGCCAGCGGCAGGTCGCCAATTTCGTCCAGAAACAAGGTGCCACCTTGGGCGGCTTGAAAAAATCCATGGCGATCCTGGGTGGCACCGGTGTAGGCGCCCTTTTTGGCGCCAAAAAACTCGGCCTCCAGCAAATTTTCCGGGATGGCACTGCAGTTCACGGCGATCCACGCACCCTGGGCCCGGTGGCTGTTGCTGTGAATCGCGAGAGCTACCAGCTCTTTGCCAGTGCCTGACTCGCCAGTGACCATGACAGGTGCCATGCTGGGCGCCACCTTGAGGATGCGCTCCTTGATCTGGCGGATCGCTGTGGACTGACCAACCAGTCGCGCCAGTGCCTGAGCCCCTGAGCGTTCGGGTTCTGCGTTTGATTCAGGCTGCAACTGACCTGGCTGCAGGGCTTGCATAGCGGGCTGGACAGGTGGGCTGCGCAATGCAGCGGCAATGACGGAGCGAAATTGTTTTAAGTCGACGGGCTTGGTCAGGTAATCAAAAGCGCCGGCTTTCAGGGCCTCGACGGCATTGGCCGTCGAGCCGTAGGCCGTGATCACGACGCAGCGTTCGTTACGCTGCCTTGCCTTGAGCTCGGTAATCAATGACAGAC
>JAQSDS010000353.1 GCA_029946045.1 Rhodoferax sp. | reverse complement strand
TTCGCTGGTGTAGCGCACGCCCACGCCGCCATCGGCGCCGTGGATCTGCGGGATGCCGTATTGGGTCAGTGGCTTGACGTCCCAGCCACCGGTGCCGCCGATGTAGGCGAGTTTTTCTTCCATGGTCATCTTCGCCAGGGTCTTGTCCGCAGCCTTTTCTGCGCGGCTTACCCGGCCTTCATCCAGGGCGGGGCTGGTGGCTGCATGCACCTGGGACACGGCCAGTGCCAGCAGGGCGAATGCCGACTGTGCACCGAGCATTTTGCGTTTATTCATGGGTCTCTCCGACAACAGTTCAGTAAACATGGCGCGCCGAGAAGTGCGTGTTGCACTGCACCTCGTCACTTTTTTCTGGGCAACAGTTGCCCGTGATCGCAATTTTTAACCGATGGCTAATTGCAACTATTTGGCGAATTTCGCAGTTTTATTAGTGTAAAAATTGTATTAGTTATTGTTGTGGGTAGTATCTAAGCGATATCACGAGGTGGCATTTTGAACCGCTAAAACTGCATAATTAAGGCAATTCTTGCGCTTGGAAGTCAAACAAAAGCTAATTTTTGCGTGAAATAAGAAATAATTTCTTACGTTCAGGAACTAAGGCTAAACCTACCAGTCGATTGGTTTAAGGAATTTTGTCGAGTCGTGGCTAACTAGTGGCATTGCTCGGTAGTTCTAAAGTGCCATGTTTACACAAGCTGTCATACACAACGCTTTGGTGTAGGGTCTTGATCGAGTTCAAGGCGCCACTTGGGCTATCTGCTGTTTTTGATCTGGAGAAAGTTGATGAAGATTTCCCTGTTGGGTGCCGGTGTTGTCCTGGGCGTTGCGCTAAGTGGCGCAGCGATGGCGGCTGAGTCCACGGACGCTGATGCGAAATCCGGGGCTGCCGATTCCACGGTGTTGACCCAGGCCCACGACGCCAAGGCAGTTAAAAAGCAGAAGGCTGAAACCACCAAGGGTGGGCGTCCGCTGAACGGCAGCCAGGCCGCGCCGAAGACCTCGAACTAACAGGGAAACGCGGTCCCTTGTGGGAGGGGGCTTACCCCCATATGCGCTAACCAAATCTCAAAAGCTATAGTAAAAACTGCCTCGCTATAGGAAGTGACTAGCAGTGACAGACGCCACGCAAAAACTGAATGAAGACTGGCCAAAACTCCTGGCGCTGTTGCCAGCAGGATGGGAAGCCAAGGCAAAAGAACTGGGGGCCTTGAAGTTTGGTCGCCGATTCAGCGGCCCTGAGAGCTTATTGCGCACCTTACTGATGTATCTAAGTGCTGACTGCTCGATGATCGAAACGGTGCAAAGAGCGCGCGCCGGTGACTGGCTGGAGCTATCGGACGTTGGCTTGCTCAAACGAGTCAACAAATCGGGGCCATGGCTGGGTTGGATCACTGAGCAGTTGATCCAACAATCACCGATCGTAGAGATGGACTGCCCGGCGCTACAAGGTCGACGACTACTGGCTGTCGATGGCAGCGTCGTTACGGAGCCTGGCGCGGTCACCTCGACATGGCGACTGCATTACACGATGCAGATCAGCACATTACGTTGCTGCGAAGTACAAGTGACCTCGACCAAAGTGGGCGAATCACTGGCGCAATTTACGGTGCAGCCCGGTGATGTATTCCTGGCTGATCGAGGGTTTGCCAATCGACGCGGGATCAATCATGTACTCAATGGCGGTGGCGACGTTCTGGTACGGATGAACCTGAGCAGTCTGCCGCTGAAGGATGAGCAAGGATTACCCTTTGAGCAACTGGCGCAATTGCGCACCTTGCAGCCAGGGCAAAGCGGAGAGTGGCCAGCGGTGATGCAGGGCTCAAACGGGAATGTTGCGGTTCGCGTATGTGCGTACCGTAAGACAGAAGAACAAAGGCTGGAAGGTGAGCGCAAGCTGAAGAGAACCGGACAGAAAAAACAGAAAAAAGTGCAACCTCAGACGGTGGAAGCAGCAGGTTATGTGGTGGTGGTCACAACCCTGGACTGCCTGGATGCCCAAGGAATTTTGGCCCTCTACCGGCATCGTTGGCAGGTGGAGTTGGCGTTCAAGCGGATGAAATCTTTATTAGGGTTATCGCACCTTAGAAAGAAAAATCCGGAAGGCGCAAAAGCTTGGCTGCAAGGGAAATTATTGGTGGCTTGCTTGATCGAGCGGTTAATCGCAACAGGCGAGCATTTTTCCCCTATCGAGGGTCAAGGATCACAAAGAGCAAGCGATACGCCAGCGTTGCCGTTGGCGTGAAATGACTTTTGTCCATTGGTTACTTTGTTGTGTCATCAATCCGCGCTTGTCGTTATTTACTTGCCTTGAAGAGTGGGGAACGATAAGTCGGAAACTGCGTGAATCCCCGCGAAAACGGGGATACCAGCAAGATGAGCTATGGAGTGGGAGGTTTGGTTAGCGCATATGGGGCTTGCCCCCGATGAGGGCGTGTCAGTTAATGCATCTGCCGCTGACCCACCGCCATCGGGAGCAAGTCGAATCGTCGCTCCGCCCCTCCCACAGGCGAAGTTACACCTTGAACCGCGCCACCGTCTGATGCAGCGTCCCCGCCATTCCGGCCAGGTCATGCCCCGCCGTCTCGGTGTGTATCGCGCCCTGCAACACCTGCTGCGACAGGTTGCGAATGCCCACCAGGTTGCGATCCACTTCCCGCGCCACCAGTGCCTGTTCTTCGGTAGCGCTGGCAATCATCATGTTGCGCTCGTTGATCTGCGAGATCGACCGGGTG
>JAQSDS010000352.1 GCA_029946045.1 Rhodoferax sp. | reverse complement strand
GTGTGGGCGAGGCTGACTTCACCAAGGCCATGATGAAAAAGCTCGGTGACGTGGTCTTCTGGAAGATTGCCATGCGCCCCGGCCGGCCCATGGCCGTGGGTCGGATTTTGAAGCCCAAACCCACCATGCTGTTTGGCCTGCCTGGCAATCCGGTCGCCGTGATGGTGACTTTTTTGGCTTTTGTGCGCCCTGCCCTGTTGCGCATGATGGGATGCACGCACAGCACGCCACCATTGCTGACCGCACAAAGCACTGAGGCCATCCGCAAGAAACCCGGCCGCACCGAATACCAGCGCGGCATCGTCAGTACGGCAAGTGACGGCAGCCTGCACGTGGCCATCACCGGCAACCAGGGCTCGGGCGTGCTCAGTTCCATGGTGCGTGCCAACGGCCTGATCGTGCTGCACCACGCACAGGGCAATGTGGCCGTGGGTGACCAGGTCAGCGTGATGATGTTTGACGGGGTCGTCTAAACACCGGCTGTGTACGACAGCGAACAGACGGCATCGCTGGATTCTCATAAATTGAAGCCTCCCAAGCCCCATGGCTTGCTACCCAGGAGCTTCCCATGCTGCACTACGCTGTTGTATTTTTTGTCATCGCCCTGATTGCCGCCCTGTTCGGCTTTGGCGGCATTGCGGCCGGTGCCGTCAGCATTGCCAAAACACTGTTCTTTGTGTTTTTGGTGCTGGCCATTGCCAGTTTTCTCTTTGGCTTGATCAAGAAGGGTTGACGCCGCAACCTGACTGACGATCGGCCAAAAAAAACTGCCGTTTTCCACCCTTTTCTAATCCAAGGAACTCCCATGCTGATGAACAAATCCACCGAAATCACCCACGCCCTGATGGACCAAGCCACCCATGCTGCCGACCAGGTAGCCAAGTCAACCCAGCAGTTGGCCAACGGCTTGCTTGAGGGCGTGCGTGACACATCGCACCAGTTGCGCGTGAAGGCAGAGCGTACTTCTGACCACACCGTGCGTTTTATCCGGCACGAGCCCGTCAAAGCCGTGCTGATAGCGGCTGCCACCGGCGCCGCACTGATGGCACTGATCAGCCTGGCCAAGCACTCACGCGACCGCCGTTAAATCGGCTTGTATGGTCATGCCCGTGGCGCACTTTGCTGCACCCCCAAGCGCAAGCCTGCCCCCTATGCCCAACCCACTTCCGGCGGCGGGCAACGACAGGTCCCGTGAAAACTGGACGCTGCTGGTCTTGCTGGTGCTGGTCTCCCTGGCATTGGGCAGCATCCTGTTGCCCTTCTATGCAGCCATCATGTGGGGGCTGATTCTGTCACTGTTGTTCACACCCTTGCACCGCTGGCTGCTGCCGCAGGTCGGCCACCGGCGCACGGTAGCTGCCCTATGCACCTTGCTCATTGTGCTGCTGATCGTGATTTTGCCTTTGACGTTGGTGATTCTGCTGCTGGCGCAGGAAGCCGCCTGGTTGTACCAGGGCTTGCAGTCGGGCGACATCAATCCGGCCCTGTATTTCCATCGCGCATTCAACCGCCTGCCGGATTGGGTGGGTGCCATACTGGATCGCTTTGGCCTGGTCAACTTTGCCACCTTACAGCGGAGGTTGACGGCGGCAGTGGCGCAAGGCTCCCAGTTTGCCGCCACCCAGGTCTTCACCATCAGTCAAAATACCTTTGAATTTGTGGTCAGCATGGGCATTGCGCTCTACCTGGCCTTCTTTTTGATCCGTGACGGCGACACCACGGTGCGCGCCATAGGCCGCATGATTCCGCTGGCGCCGGTCCATCGGCAAAAGCTTTGGCACAAGTTTGCCACCGTGGTGCGTGCCACCGTCAAGGGCAATTTGCTGGTGGCGCTGATTCAGGGCGCCTTGGGCGGCCTGGCTTTCTGGGCGTTGGGTGTCAGCGGTGCCTTGCTGTGGGCGGTATTGATGGCGGCCTGCTCGCTGTTGCCGGCCATTGGCGCCGCCCTGGTATGGTTGCCGGTGGCGGTCTATTTTTTGGTCACGGGTGCGCTTTGGCAGGGCCTGGCGCTGACCGCTTACGGGGTGCTGGTGATCGGTCTGGTGGACAACCTGCTGCGCCCGATGTTGGTGGGCAAAGACACCCGCATGCCCGACTATGTGGTGATGATCACCACCTTGGGCGGGATGGCGGTTTTTGGCATCAACGGCTTTGTTCTGGGCCCGCTGATTGCGGCCATGTTCCTGTCAGTCTGGCATATTTTTGACGACTCGGCTTGACCTGGCTTGAGCAAACGCAATGCAGCACGCTGCGCCTGCGCGCAAACTTGTCACACCATGACATCCAAGGAAGACAAGCTGCCCGCCCCAACCCTGGCAAACCTTGACCCGCGTGGCTGGCACCAGCGCGAGGTGCACGAACTTGCGGCCGAGCACGCGGTGGACCCTGAGCACGGCCTGCACGCAGACGAAGTGGAGCGGCGCCAGGGCGTTCACGGCCCCAACGAGCTGCCCAGCGTTGCGCAACGTGGCCCGCTGGCCATTCTGGCGGCGCAGTTCACCGACTTCATGGTGCTGGTGCTGCTGGCCGCCGCGCTGGTATCGGGCATCATTGGCGACCTGATTGATACCGTGGCCATTCTGGTGATTGTGCTGCTCAATGCCGTGATTGGTTTCATGCAAAGCTGGCGCGCCGACCAAGCCATGGCAGCACTCAAACAACTGGCCGCTGCCCAGGCCACCGTGCTGCGCAGCAGCCAAAGACAGGACATACCAGCGCACAAGCTGGTGCCGGGCGACATTGTGCTGCTGGAAGCC
>JAQSDS010000351.1 GCA_029946045.1 Rhodoferax sp. | reverse complement strand
GTGGCATTGACGGTGTTTTCGTCCTGCCGGTAGTACTTGACCCAGGCGTCACGGCTGGCTTGGGCCACGCTTTGCAGCTGGCGCCCGGGTGTTTGCAGCACCTGGTTGATGGTCCTGGAAAGCAACTTGAGGTAATGCGCGTTGTCAATCAGCTTGGCGCGGCGTAGCAGCAGGTCATCAAAGTAGCTGGTAAAACCTTCAAAAAACCACAGCAAATCAGTGTAATTTTCCTGGGCGTAGTCGTAGCGGGCAAACTCTGCCGGGCGCAGCCGTTTGACGTTCCAGGTGTGAAAGTACTCGTGGCTGATCAGGCCCAGCAGGGTGGTGTAGCCATCAGATGGCACGCCGGTGCTGGCTTGCCCGTGGCGTGGCAAATCAGCGCGTTTGCAGATCAACGCGGTTGAATGGCGGTGTTCCAGCCCGCCATAACCGTCATGCACGGCATTGAGCATGAACAGGTAGTGGCGCTGCGGCGCCTGTCGCGGCTGGCGGCCGTGCCAAAAGCCAATTTCAGCCTCGCAAATGGCCTGGGTGTCGGCCAGCAGGCGCGCGCCGTCAAAGCTGGCCGATGCGCCCGACACGATGAAGCGGTGCGGGATACCGGCGGCAACAAAATCAGCCGACCAAAAGGCACCCAGCTCGACCGGGCTGTCGACCAGTTCGTCGTAGTTGGCGGCCAGGTAGTCGCCAAAACCGCGTTTGGAGATGCGCTGTGGGTTCAATGCCGTGGCGGCTTGCCAGTCTTTTGGCAGGCCCTCATTTGACAGCGTCAGCTGGTGCGACGTGTCTTCCTGGCCATGCACGCGCAGGCACAGGCTGGTGCCGTTGAAAAAACCGCGTTGGGTGTCGAGCCAGGCGGTGCGCACCGAGCTGTCAAAGGCATAGACCTGGTACTCGAGCACCAGCGCCTTGCCCGCTTTGGCGTGGATCTGCCAGCTGCATTTGTCCAGCTGGGTGATGGCTACCGGCTTGTTGCTTTGTCGCGCCTGCAGGCCCTGCAAGTGTTTGGCGAACTCGCGCACCAGGTAGCTGCCCGGAATCCAGACTGGCAAACTGACCACCTGGTCTGCTGCAGCCTGTTCAATGGTGAGCGTGACCTCAAACAAATGCGCGTGCAGGTCAAGCGCGCATACCTTGTAGCCCACCCGGGCTGGTTGAGTGGAGGCGGTGGGCGCACGCATCAGTTCAGGCGTTTTTCAACCTGATCGGCACCAATGGCACCGGGCACCCGGCTGCCATCGGCAAACACCAGCGTGGGAGTGCCGGTGATTTTGAACTTGCGGCCCAGTTCCACATTGCGGGTAATGGCCGCGCTGTCGCAACTGGCGGTTGCTGGTGCGGCATCGCGCACCATCCAGTCTTGCCAGGCCTTGGCTCTGTCTTTGGCGCACCAGATATGTTTGGACTTTTCAGTCGAATCCGGGCCCAGGATGGGGTAGAGAAACATGTACACCGTGACGTTGTTGACTTTTTGCAGGTCTTTTTCAAAACGCTTGCAATAGCCGCAGTTGGGGTCTTCAAAGACCACCAGCTTGCGCTTGCCGTTGCCGCGCACGATGGTGAAGGCGTCTTTGAAGGGCAGGGCATCGAAGTTAATGGCTGAGAGCTTTTCGATGCGCTCTTCGGTCAGGTTGCGCTTTAGCCGGGTATCGATCAGATTGCCTTGCACCAGGTAGTTGCCCTCGGCGTCGGTGTAGTAGATCTCGTTGCCGTTGACACGAATCTCGTACAGGCCGGCCACGGGCGATTTGATGACCTCATCAAGTTGCTGCAGTTGCGGGATGCGCTCAGCCAGGTTTTTGCGAATGGTGGCTTCTTGCGACCAAGCCGTGCCGGCCAGCAGCAAGGCGCAAGCGATCAGGGGGGTAAAGAGTCGTTTCATGTGTTTCCTGTGATGAATCCAGTCAGGTCAGACCAGCCTGCATGGAATAAGTTCTTTGATTTGCGGCTCAGTCGTGTCAAAGGCCCATGGCCCGTCGCGCGGCCCAATGCTTGGAGATGCCCAGATGCTCAAAGCCCGACAGACCCCAGTTGCGCAGCTTTTGCCAGCCATTACCGGGCTTGTCAAACAGCTGCTGCAAGGCCGTCATGGCGGCGTCGGTCGCCGTGACTTCGGTTTTACGGGCACGCTCATACTGACGCAGCAGTTTGGCATCGTTCACCGGGCGCCAGTAGGCCCGCTTATGCAAAATTTGGGTGAGCTCTGCGACATCGGCCAGCCCCAGGTTCAGGCCCTGTCCCGCCAGCGGGTGCACCGTGTGGGCCGCATCGCCTGCCAGCGCCCAAGACTGACCATTTGCGACGCCAACCCAGCGGCTGGCCTGTGCCGACTGTAGCGGCCAGGCTTGGCGTGGGCTGACCAGTGTGAGCTTGCCCAGAATGCCTTCGCTCAGCTGTTCAAGTTGTTCGCAAAAGCCTTCTTCGCTGTCGTTCAGCACGTCCTGGGTGCGGCCGTCGCGCACTGACCAGACCATACCCACGGCGTTGCCCTGCGCACCCTCCAGCGGTAAAAAGGCCAGAATTTCGCCCTCAGAAAACCACTGGCGGGCCACTTGCCCATGCGGCTTTTCACAGCTGAGTCGTGCAGCAACAGCGTGTTGCGGGTAGCGTGTGGCGACAAATTCAACGCCAAATTCTTCCCGCGTGCGGCTGGCCTTGCCTTCGCACACCACGGTGAGTGTGGCTGCACGGGGGGCATCCAGGACCTCAATGTGCGGCTGAAAGCGCACCGCCTCGCGCAGCTGGGCTTCCAGCGTGGGCACATCGAC
>JAQSDS010000350.1 GCA_029946045.1 Rhodoferax sp. | reverse complement strand
ACCAGCCCCTGCTGTGTGGCATGTATGTGGACAAGCGCCTGGCGGGCATCCAGGCCGTGCAGACCCTGAGCCGCCTGAACCGAGCCCACCCCGGTAAAGACACCACCTATGTGCTGGACTTTGTCAATGATCCCGAAGAGGTGTTGGCCGCGTTCAAGACGTATCACACCACCGCCGAACTGTCCGCCACCACCGACCCGAACCTGGTGTTCAACCTGCGCGCCAAGCTGGACGCGGCCGGGCACTATGACGACTTTGAGGTTGAGCGGGTAGTGGCCGTGGAGCTGAACCCCAATGCCAGGCAGAGCGAGCTGGTAGCCGCGCTTGAGCCGGTGCAGGACCGCATCATGCGGCGCTACAAGGTCGCTATGGAGGCGTTGCACACCGCCACTGCCCGCCAGGATGAGAAGGCGACCAAAGCTGCGCGGGATGAGCTGGACGCGCTGGTCTTGTTCAAGGGCGACATGGGGGCTTATGTTCGGCTGTACACCTTTTTGTCGCAAATTTTCGACTATGGCAATACCGCCATCGAGAAGCGCGCCATGTTCTACAAGCGCTTGCTGCCGCTGCTGGAGTTCGGCCGCGAGCGCGAAGGCATTGACCTGTCCAAGCTGGTGCTGATCCGCCATCACTTGACCGACAAAGGCCAGCGCACGCTGCCACTGGGCACCGGCGACACGCCCAAGCTGGCACCCATCACTGAGGCAGGTAGCGGCATGGTGCAGGAGCAGCAAAAGGTTTACATGGCCGAGCTGATCGAAAAGCTGAACGATCTGTTCGGCAGCGACACCACCGAACAAGACCAACTGAGCTACGTGAACGGCACCATTTTTGGCAAGGTGATGGAGTCAAGCAAGCTCAAGCAGCAAGCCGCCAACAACACCAAAGAACAGTTTGCCAGCTCGCCCGACCTGGCCCAGGAACTCAAGAACGCGGTGATGGATTCGTATGACGCCCACACCAGCATGAGCACCCAGGCGTTGAATTCTCCCGTTGTGCTGCGCGGGATATTGGACGTGCTGCTGAACCACTCGGGCTTGTATGAGAGCTTGCGGGCACGGGATGGTGTTAAATTGCAGCGCGTAGGATCACCGTAACGTTTATGAGTGCCATCACCATGCCTGATGAAAATCCAAAAATTGAATTTCCCACCTTGATCTGGCAAGAGGAGCCAGTGATCCCGGCCAAGCCGATGTTCAACGCCCCGCCAACTTTGGCGCAAAACCTGGACATTGTTCGCACCCATCACCCTCGTATTGGTTCGACTTTGGATGCTATTTGGGGCTATTCGGAGTGCGAAGATTACCTGCGCAAGTTGGTGAATGAGGCGGGCGATCCGGCGGGAAAAAGCCGCGAGGGCTTCAGCCCTGATGTTTTTCAAGCCATTCTGACTTTGGCTGAACACCACAAAATTACCAAAAACTAAGTGACACCTAAACGACCATGCCACGCTCTATTCTTCCTGAAATAAACATCCACCCTGCCATCCGGGAAAAAATTGCCAATCACGAGCGCACGATTGTTTCTGAGGTGCAGGCAGCCCTCACCAAGCATTCTGTTGTGGTGGTTGGTATGGCCATGAATCCTTTTCCCAAAAAAGCATGTCGGGCACTTGACGCAGCCGGGGTCGGTTACCAGTATCTGGAATACGGAAGTTATTTCAACAGTTGGCGCGAACGCAACGCGCTCAAACTTTGGACCGGATGGCCCACGCTGCCCATGATCTTCGTGAACGGAAACCTCATTGGTGGCGCCCAAGACCTGGTCAAACTGATCGACAGCGGTGAACTGAAAAAAATGCTTGCTTGAAGCAGGCCCTAGCACCCAAATATCGACCGTTTGCTCGACATCCTGTCAACGGGTGAGAGTTTCCCGGTCAAGCTGGTCGATTGGGCAAACCCCCAAAAATCAGTCGGCAAAACTCAATTGCACCTTCATTTGTGACGAGCGGTCACGCGCTATCACCAGTGCTTCGGCGATTTTCTCCATGGGCAGGGTTTTGGTGATGACTGGCTTTACGTCGATCCGCTGCTCGCGGATCAAGCTCGCGGCCACGGCGTACTCATGATGGAAGCGGTGTGTTCCCACCAGCCTGATTTCTTTGCCGACCAGCGCATTGACAGGAATGTCGGCGCTCAGCGTTACACCCACCTGCACAATCGTGCCTCGTGGACGGACGACCGGAAAGGCCTGCTTGAGGACGGCACCCACGCCCGTGCATTCAAACACCACGTCGAAATAGCCCTTGTTGGCTGAGTAGTCGGCCATCAGGCGATCGGGCTCTTGCACTGCGTTGATAGCCACCTGGGCACCCATTGCCAGCGCGGTTTTGAGTGGTGCTTCGGCGATGTCCATGGCCACAATTTCACGGGCTCCCGCTACGCGAACGGCACCAATCAGCAAGGCCCCGATCGGTCCGGCACCGGTGACCAGCACCCGTTTGCCCATCAGGTTGCCGGCCTGATTAACTGCATGCACACCCACGGCCAGTGGCTCGGTGCAGGCGGCTTCGCCCAGCGACACCTTGTCGCCGATCGGCTCACATTGGTAGTCCTCGGCGATCAGCCGGTCACGAAAGCCGCCGTGGGTATGGGGTTTGCGCATGGCGCTGCCAAAAAACTGCATCTCCAGGCAATGCTGCTGCTCGCCATCGAGGCAGAACTCGCATTTGCCACAGGGTCGGCTGGGGCAGACAGCAATGCGGTCACCCGGGCGTACCCGGGTGACCTTGGCTCCGACGGCCTCGACGATACCAGCCACTTCATGGCC
>JAQSDS010000349.1 GCA_029946045.1 Rhodoferax sp. | reverse complement strand
TTGCAGTGTCAGGATGCCGGGGCGATCGAGCTGACGCAGCATCGGCATGGTCAGCTTGCTGGCGCGGTAACACTGAAATTGCTGTGCGCTGACGGTTTGGCAGGGGTCTGCGCTGTTGGTCGGCAGCTTCCAGTCAGGAGCCAGTTCGCGCCAGGCGCTATCGATGTCGGTTGGCAGTTGCGGCCACAGGCCAGCCAACTCTTGCACGGGCTGGGTTAACGTAGCGGCGCTGCCCGGCTTGGATGGCGGGCTTGCCACAGCCATGGCAGATGGCGCAGTTGCTTTTTCCGCGGCTGCGGGCAGTGCTGCCTGGGAACTGGCTGGCGCTTGCACGGGTGCCAAGGCCGTGAGGTAGGCCACCCCCACCACGGCTGAAAACAAGGCCAGTCCGGCCAGTGCGTAGCCGATGCGTTGGCGCTTGCCACTGCGTGTGTGCCTTGCCTCGGCGCCAAACACTTCGTCAGCTGCCTTGTCGACCACCTTGCGGTTGACCCGGCTCAAACCCGTCGCCCAGGCGCCCAGCAGCGCGCGCCCGCAGAGCAGGTTGATGCGTCTTGGCACGCCACGGGTGAGGCGGTGGATGCGCTGCAGTGCCTTGGGCTCGAACGGCAACGCACCAGCATGGCCCGCCACGCCCAGGCGGTGCCCGATGTACAGGGTGGTCTCGGCGGGCGACAGCGCATCCAGATGAAAACGCGCTACCACGCGTTGCGCCAGTTGCTCCAGTTCCGGACTGGTCAGCATGTCGCGCAGTTCCGGCTGACCGATCAGCACAATCTGCAGCAGCTTGCGCTCGTTGGTCTCCAGGTTGGTCAGCAAGCGCAATTGCTCCAGCACCTCGGCGCTCAGGTTTTGCGCCTCGTCGATGATGAGCACGCTGCTTTGGCCGGCGGCGTGGCTTTGCAGCAAAAAGCTGTTGAGGGCGTCAATGTAGTCCTTGACCGTCAGGGGCGTGCCCGTGTGGGCCAGCCTGAGCGTGATGTGAAACTCTTCGCAGATGGATTGCAGCAACTCCAGCACGCTGAGCTTGGGGTTGAAGATGTACGCCACATGGCAGTTGGGCGGAATTTGCGCTAGAAAGCAGCGGCAAATGGTGGTTTTGCCAGCGCCAATGTCGCCGGTCAGCAGCACAAAGCCACCCCCGGTGCCGCCCGTGGCCTGCCCCCCGCCCGACACGCCATACAGCAGGTGCGCCAGGGCCTCGCGGTGGCGCTCGCTCATGAACAAGTAGCGCGGGTCCGGTGCGATTGAAAACGGGTCCTGGCTCAGGCCAAAGTGGGTGGTGTACATAGCGGCGTTCAGTCGGGGAAAAGTTCCAGCAGCCGGTCCAGCCCGCCGGACTCGATCGACACGTTGGCAAATTCTCTTACCGCCGGTTTGGCGTGGTAAGCCACCGACAAGCCCGCCACGCTCATCATGGGCAGGTCGTTGGCACCGTCACCCACGGCGATGGTCTGCTTGGGGTTGATGCCCAGGGTATCGCACATCTGCAGCACCATGCTGCGCTTTTCGGCACCGTCACAAATGTCGCCCCAGGGCTGGTGCACCATGCGGCCGGTCAGCACGCCGTCTTCCAGTTCAAGCACATTGGCGCGGGTGTAGTCGATGCCGAGCCGGTCGCGAATCCGGTCGGAAAAAAATGTGAAGCCACCCGACACCAGCAGCACCTTGAGGCCGGCCTGCTGGCAGGCGCGCACCAGTTCGGCCGCGCCCGGGTTGAGCTGCAAGTGGTTCTGATAGATGCGCTCCATGTCGGCCACCGTGACGCCCTTGAGCAGCGCCACGCGCTGGCGCAGGCTCTCTTTGTAATCACTGATGTCGCCGCGCATGGCCGCTTCGGTGATGGCCGCCACCTGTGGTTTGCGACCGACCGCAGCGGCAATTTCATCAACGCACTCAATGTCGATCAGGGTCGAGTCCATGTCGAATGCGATCAGTTTGAAATCGGTCAAACGCAGCGGTGGGGAGATGCCTGCAATCATCAGGCCGGGGGCGAATACAAAAGGTTTCATAGTGGCAAGGTTCAGTGTTCGGCAGGGGCTGGCAGCAACCAGTTTTCCACCTGCAGACCCGGTACACGGGCAAATTCTGCGTCTGCGCTTACCAGGGTGGCCCCCAGTGCCAGCGCATGGGCGGCGATGAGGGTGTCATTGGGGCCGATGGGGGTGCCCTGGCGTTCCAGATGGGCGCGAATGGCGGTGTAGTGGGCAACTACTTGGCTGTCAAGCGACATCACGGGAACGAACTGCAAGACGGTGGCAACTTTGGCAGTCAACGATGGGGCATCTTTTCGGGCGCTGCCCAATTGCAGTTCACACGCCACCACCACGCTGGTGCAGAGTTGCTGTGGGTGCGTCATGCTCAAGCGCTGAATCTGCTTGGCCACAGGGCCATGCGGATAGCGCACTGCGTCGGAGATGATGTTGGTGTCTAGCAGCCAGAGCGTTGACGATGCGGCGGTCATAAATCGATGTCGTCCAACGGCAGCAGGCCAGCGTCCACATCGGGAAAGGGCTCATCGATGTTTTCCCAATCTTTCATCAGCTCGGCCAGCGTCTGGGCTTTGACCGCAGTGGGCTCGATGATCAGTCGGTCGCCCTCGCGGCGCATGATGGCGTCTTTGCCCGGTAACTCAAACTCTTTGGGAATACGCACCGCCTGGTTGGCGCCATTGCGAAACAGGCGAACATGGCGGGCGGGCGACTCAAGCGGGTCGTCAGCGGCTTTTTCAGCGACGGTGGGCATGATGGTTCTCCCAATCCAGTGAGGATGT
>JAQSDS010000348.1 GCA_029946045.1 Rhodoferax sp. | reverse complement strand
GAAGAAGCACTGTATTTGTCCAACATCGCCGCCAAGGTTTACCTGATTCACCGCCGCGACAAGTTCCGCGCCGAACCCATCCTGATCGACAAACTGATGGACAAGGTCGCTGCGGGAAAAATTGAACTCAAGACCTTCAACGCCCTGGATGAAGTACTGGGCGATGCCAGCGGTGTGACCGGCGTACGCATCAAGAACGTCAACACCGGGGCTTCGGAAGACCTCACGCTCAAAGGCTGTTTTATTGCCATTGGCCACGCGCCGAACACCGAAATATTCCAGGGTCAACTCGACATGGCCGGTGGCTACCTGGTCACCCAAAGCGGCAACCAGGGTTTTGCCACCCAGACCAGTGTGCCGGGCATTTTTGCAGCGGGCGATGTCCAGGACCACGTGTACCGCCAGGCCATTACCAGCGCTGGCACCGGCTGCATGGCGGCACTTGATGCGCAGCGCTTCCTGGAACAAGCCTGAACCCCTGCCAAGGTCAGCCAAAGCCGGGCTATAATACTGGGCTTTGCTGCTTACCTCCGTGAGGGATTGGGCTGCAGACGGGTTACCGCCACCCTTTTCTTGGCGAGGTGAGGCCTCTGGCGTCAGTCAGGGCCGTTTAATAGTATCGGAGTGTCCACATGGCACGCGTATGTGAAGTCACGGGCAAAGGCCCAATGGTTGGGAACAATGTTTCCCACGCCAACAACAAAACCAAACGCCGGTTCCTGCCGAACCTGCAATACCGCCGCTTCTGGGTGGAGTCTGAAAACCGTTGGATTCGCCTGCGTATCTCGAACGCTGGTCTGCGTTTGATCGACAAAAACGGTATCGACGCTGTGCTCGCAGACCTGCGCGCACGTGGCCAGGCCTAAGTATTAACCTTGGGGGCGGATCTTTAGCTCGGCCCCCAACCATTCAGAAAGAACATCATGGCTACCAAAGGCGGACGCGAAAAAATCAAGCTGGAATCGACAGCCGGCACCGGTCACTTCTACACGACCGACAAGAACAAGAAGACCACTCCCGAGAAATTGCTGATCAAGAAATTTGATCCCAAAGCTCGCAAGCACGTGGATTACAAGGAAATCAAACTGAAGTAATTCGGTTGTATTCCAATAAAAAGCCCGCAGATTGCGGGCTTTTTTACGTCTGCTGAATCTGCTTAACGCAGTGTCTTATGCTCGGGCCGCGCGCAGTCTTAACGAAAATTCTTGTAGCGCCGCAATGCCGCTGGCTTCTGCGCGCTGGCACCAGGCCTGCAAGTCAGCCGCCAGTTGCTCGCGCGTGTGGGAGCGGTTCAGCCACAGTTGGCGCAGTTCCTCGCGCATCAGCACCATTTTGTCGAGCACCGGCGAGGCCGCAAGCACCACCGCCAACTGGGCCGCAGCACCTGCTGGCACTCTTTCGGTATCGCGATGCAACCAGCTCCGGGCCACCTTGAGCACCTTGGCATCTGCGCTGCGCGCTCTCAGGTCTGCCAGTTCACCATCCAGGGCCAGGCGCATGCTGCGCGCATAGGTCGCCATCAACTCAAACCGGTTTTGAATCAGAGCCTCCAGCGTTTGCTCGTCGGCCGTCGCACGCACCGTGCCCAAAGCCAGGCGGGGAGGCGTCTTTTTGACCCGCGCCAAACCGACCCGCTGCAACAGGCTGATGTACATCCAGCCAATGTCGAATTCATAAGGCTTGACTGACAACTTGGCCGAAGTTGGGTAGGTGTGGTGGTTGTTATGCAGTTCTTCACCGGCAATCAAAATGCCCCAGGGGGAGATGTTGGTGCTGGCGTCGGGCGCCTCAAAATTTCGGTAACCCCAATAATGCGCGGCACCATTGATGATGCCGGCGGCCATCACTGGCGTCCAGGCCATTTGCACCGCCCACACGGCCAGGCCAGCGACACCAAACAGCGCCAAGTCGAGCAGCAGCATCAAGGCTACACCGGCAAAAGAAAACCGGGTGTAGAGCTTGCGCTCAATCCAGTCATTGGGCGTACCGTGACCAAAACGGGCCAGGGTTTCCTTGTTTTGTGCCTCTTTGCGGTACAGCTCATAGCCTTGCAACAGCACTGTTTTGATACCGTACACGTGGGGGCTGTGCGGGTCATCAGCTTGCTCGCATTTGGCATGGTGCTTGCGGTGAATGGACGCCCATTCCTTGGTCACCTGGCCGGTGGTGAACCACAGCCAGAAACGGAAAAAATGCGATGCAAGGGGGTGTAAATCCAGCGCCCGATGGGCCTGATGACGGTGCAAGAAGATGGTGACACTGAGCATGGTGACATGCGTCATGCCCAAGGTAAAAAGCACCAGTTGCCAGGCGTTCAGGTTCCAGAACCCGTTCGCCGCCCAATCCAACAACGAAACCATATATTTATCTCGCGAATTGTTTTATTGACGCTGCCAAACTGCAGCAAAGAAGCCATCGGTGTGGTGCCGATGCGGCCAGAGCCGTAAAAATCGTTGATGATTATCACCACCGCTGCACAAACCGGCAGCCTGTTCCACTTTAAGCCCTACCAGGACCTCGCCCACATCGAGCGGCACAAAGTCGGGATTGGCTTCGGAAAATGCCAGTGCGATGGCTTCGTTTTCCTGTGGCAGCACGCTGCAGGTGGCATAGACCAGACGCCCACCGGACTTGAGCAAGCGCGCGGCACTTTGCAAAATCGCCGTTTGTTTGACCGTCATTTCATCCACCGCGGTCTGGTTTTGCCGCCATTTCAGATCAGGGTTGCGCCGCAGCGTACCCATGCCGGTGCAAGGTGCATCGACCAGCACGCGGTCGA
>JAQSDS010000347.1 GCA_029946045.1 Rhodoferax sp. | reverse complement strand
GAGCGTGTGCGCCACTGGGTCGAATCCGCTGCCAACGCGGCCGTCATCAAAACCGGCGCGCCCCTGATAGGCGGTTGATCAAACCGGGTTGTTAACCCGGTAGCCCAGGTTGGCGGAAATCTCTTGGGCGGTGGCTTTTAGTTTGGGCAACCAGGCTTCGTCCAGTCGGCTTGCTGGCGCTGAAATTGACAAGCCTGCCACCAATTTACCCTGGTCATCCAAAATGCCTGCTGCCATGCAGCGCACGCCAAGCTCGAGTTCTTCGTTGTCACTGGCATAAGCATCACGGCGCACCTTGGTGAGCTCGCGCTCCAGCGCAGGCACTTGGGTCAGGCTGTTGCGGGTGTGGCCGCTCAGGCCCGTGCGCAACGCATAGTTCCGGACTTTTTGTGCGTCATCAGCCGCCAGAAAGAGTTTTCCCACGGAAGTCAGGTGCAGGGGTGCACGCCCGCCAATGGCGCGTATCACCTGCATGCCCGAGCGCTCGCTGTAGGCTCTTTCGACATAAATAATCTCGTCTCCTTGGCGAATACTCAGGTTGACTGGTTGTTGCGTCAGCCGGTGCAATTCGCGCATGGGCTCCAGTGCGGCGTCGCGCACATTCAAACGGTTCTTCACCAGATTACCCAGCTCCAGCAGGCGCATGCCCAGGCGATAACTGCCAGCTTGGGGATGGTCAACATACCGGCCCAGCACCAGGTCATTCAGGATGCGATGCGCTGTGGACGGATGGAGCCCGGTCTTGGCGCTGATTTCCTTGAGAGAAATTGCCTCTTCCTGGGAAGCCAGCACGTCCATCACAGTCATCATGCGTTCGATGACCTGAATGGTGGGTGTGGATGGAAGCGGGGAATCAATGTTTCGCATGCAATAACCTGGAGTGAATTTTCATTTTATCTTGTGAAATTTTCAAAAGCCAGGGTGTCAAGGCTGCCCGAGTCGCGAATTGCGCGCCATTGGTTATCGACCAAAAGCTGAAACGGCTTGAAGCGGGTTTTGTAAGACATCTTGTGGCTCTGTGCCACCCAATAGCCCAAGTAGAGGTAACGCAAATGCCTGGCCTGCGCTTGCCTGATCTGCCAAAGCACGTTGTAAGTACCAAATGATTGGCCGGGCTCAGGCTCATAAAAGGTGTAAACCGCCGACATGCCGTCGTCAAGCTGGTCAATGACGGACACCATTTTAAGAACGCCAGGCCCATCGCCGGACGGTGGCGCGCGAAACTCGACCAGCAGCGAGTCGACCCGGCTGTCAATCAGAAAGTCTTGGTACTGCGCCCAGTTGTCGGCATCCATGCCGCCACCCGGGTGACGTGCCTGCTGGTAGCGCTGGTACAGGGCAAAGTGTTCTGGCGAAAAGAAGGGCGTGCTGCTGATGGTGGCAATCAGCTGCCGATGTTGTGTCCAGGCGCGCTTCTGGCTGCGGTCTGGCTGGAACTCCGCTACGGGCAGGCGCAGCGACCGGCAGGCCTGGCATTGATCACAATGCGGCCGGTAATAAAACAGACCGCTGCGTCGAAAGCCATGACGTATCAGCGCCGAATAACCCGTCGTGTCGATCAAATGGGCGGGCGTGGCCACCTGCGAGCGGGCAATCTGCCCGTCCAGATAACTGCAGGGGTAGTTTGCCGTGGCATAGAACTGTAGCGTTTTGAGCGCTGTTTCCTGGGACTGATTCACGCTGGGGCCGTTTTGGATGCAAAGAGTTCCTGCCAGTATAGGGACTTGAAATGCCAGCCAATCGCCGCGCGTCCGGACAAGACATGTACCCGCTCGACAAACTCGGTTCTGGGAACTTCGTGCGCTCCCAGAGACTTGAGGTGCGCGGTATTTTGTTGGCAATCGATTTGCCTGATGTGATGATGCCGGCACAGACTGACCAGAGCCGCCAGGGCAATTTTTGACGCATCGGCCTGGCGGTAAAACATGGACTCGCCAAAAACTGCCTGCCCAATGGCGACGCAATACAGGCCGCCCGCCAGCTCACCGTTGATCCAGGTCTCTATGCTGTGGGCAAAACCTGCATGGTGAAGTTCGATATAGGCCTGGATCATGGCGGGCACGATCCAGCTACCCTGCACGCCGTGTCTGGGGCTCGATGCACAGGCTTGAATGACCTGGGCAAAGGCGCTGTCAACGCGGATTTCGCAGTCTGGATCAAGGGCAAATTTCTTCAGGGTTTTTTGTAGCGAAGCCGAAAGTCTGAATTGATCGACCTCCAGCACCATGCGCGGCTCCGGACTCCACCACAAGATGGGCTGGTCGGCACTGAACCATGGAAAGATGCCGCTGCGGTAGGCCATTTGAAGCGTCTTGACTGACAAATCGGCGCCGGCACACAGCAAGCCAGGCGCGACCGTGTCAATGCCCCAAGTGGTGTCCACCGGCGGAAAAGGCTCGCCACTGGCTAGCCAGGGTAGTGGGGCAGGGCTGTCAGTCATTTAACGAGGGTGCAGGGTGAATGCATGGGGTGATGGCTCAAAAACAGCGGCTCCAGCGATTACAATACAGAGGTCGGGGCGTAGCGCAGCCTGGTAGCGCATCTGGTTTGGGACCAGAGGGTCGAAGGTTCGAATCCTTTCGCCCCGACCATTATTTCAAAGCCTGGAAGTTTCTGCTTCCGGGCTTTTGTTTTTGGTACTTATGCCAATGAGTTGTTTCCACCACGACTCATTTTCTTCAGCTGGTACAGGGCTTCGAGTGCTTCACGCGGGCTCAAATCGTCGGGGTTGATGGCTTCCAGGGCAATATCTGCCGCGCTGCTGGACATGACCTCGGCCACTGC
>JAQSDS010000346.1 GCA_029946045.1 Rhodoferax sp. | reverse complement strand
ACCGGGCCTTTGCTGCCTTGGGCCGACGCCTTAAATAGCATGCACTGGAACTGGCTGGGCTGGATCAGCAAAAAGCCGGTGACCGAAGACTATGTGCCCTTGTTTCCCTGGTTGGGTGTGATGTGGTGGGGCACAGCCGCTGGTGCCTGGCTCTGGAGACATCAGCCCGTCTGGCTGGCCCGGCCTTTGCCGGGGCCCGCTCGGGCGCTGGCTGGGCTGGGGCGCTGGAGCCTGAGCTACTACCTGCTGCACCAGCCTGTGCTGATCGGGCTGGTGGGCGCCATGAGCTGGCTTTTGACGTAAAAAAGCCGAAGCAAGTCCGGCTTTCAGGGGGCGATCAAGTGACCGGTTTATTCAACCTTGGCTTTTTTGCGCAACGCTTCCTGGTATTGGGTCAGCTTTTGTTGCTGCAGCTGTTGTGACACCTGGGGCTTGACTTCTTCGAGCGCGGGCAGCTGGGCATCGCGCACGTCATCGAGGCGGATGATGTGGTAACCAAACTGGGACTTGACCGGGGTTTCAGTCAACTGGCCCTTGGTCATCGCGGTCAGTGCGGTGGCAAACTCAGCCACGTAGTTGCCGGCAGGCGCCCAGTCCAGGTCGCCGCCCTTGGCACCAGAACCTGGGTCCTTGCTTGATTTTTTGGCGATTTCTTCAAATTTGCCGCCTTTTTTGAGCTGGGCGATGATGGCCTTGGCGTCTGCTTCCTTTTCAACCAGGATGTGGCTGGCGCGGTATTCTTTGCCCCCATTGGCGGCCTTGAATTTAGCGTACTCGGCCTGGATGTCGGCATCGGTGACCGGGTTGGTTTTTTGGTAATTGGCGAACAGCTCACGGATCAGGATGGTTTGGCGCGCCAGTTCCATCTGGTTCTTGAAGTCTGCCGTGGTGTCCAGGCTCATTTTTTGCGCTTCTTGCATGAAGATTTCACGGGCGATGACTTCGTCCTTGATCTGCTGCTGGATTTCTGGGGTCACCGGGCGGCCGGAGCGGGCCACCTGTTGGCTCAAGGCTTCAACGCGCGCCAGGGGAACAGCCTTGCCATTGACGATGGCCACATTTTGCGCCACGGCCGCAGCAGACATGCCGCCCAGAAAGGCCGCCAGGGCAAGACCTGATACCAGTTTGTTTTTCATGCAAATTTCCTGCAAATAATTGGATTAAGAAAGTGAGATCTTCGATCCGGGCCCTCAGGCCTGGGGTGATTGGGCTTCAATGGCCAAGGCATGCAAGCCCTGGTCGATGAAATCTTGGAGCGCATCATACACAAGACGGTGCCGCGCCACGGCGGATCTGCCGACAAAAGCTTCAGCCGTGATGCGCACCCTGAAATGGGTGCCAAAGCCGGTGCCGTTGGCGCCGGCATGGCCGTGGTGCTGGTGGCTCTCGTCGATCACCTCGAGTTGGCTGGGTTGCAACACCTGTTGCAGGCGTTGTTGCAGTTGTTCGGCGCTGGCGGATGGGCTCATGGTGTCGGGGTTTTGGCGTCGTCAGCCACCAGGTAGCGTGAAATATAAAAGCCCTGGCCAACAATGAAGACCAGCGGGAAGGCATAGCCCCAAAGCTTGAAATTGACCCAGGCTTCGGTACTGTAATAAGCGGCCACATACGCATTGAGGAGTGCCATGAAGGCGCTGTAAGCGATCCACATGATGTTCAGTCGCAGCCACACTGGCTCGGGCAGTGTGAGCTGGCTGCCCAGCAACATCTTTAAAAAATTCTTCTTGTAAATCCAGACCGCCACCGCCAACGCAATTGCCATGGCCGCGTAGAGCACGGTGGGCTTCCATTTGATGAAGCGGTCGTCGTGCAGCACCAGCGTGAGCGTGCCAAAGACCAGCACCAGGGCCAGCGTGATCTTGTGCATGGCCTGCAGCTTGCGGTCAATGCCGTAGATGAGCGCCATTTGCAGCACCGTGGCGGCCATCAGGACGCCAGTGCCAATGTAGATGTCGTAGAGCTTGTAGCTGCCAAAGAACAACAGGATGGGAAAAAAGTCGATCAGTATTTTCATATCGGGCTGAATTTTAACGAAGCCGAGTTCATGCAGTAGCGCAGGCCGGTGGGCGCCGGGCCGTCGTCAAACACATGACCCAGATGGGCACCGCATTGGGCGCATACCGTTTCCACCCTGGTCATGCCCAGGCTGCGGTCGGTGATCTCCTCGACGGCACCCGGGATGGCCAGGGAAAAACTTGGCCAGCCGCAGTGCGCGTTGAACTTGGTGTCGGCGTCAAACAGTTTGGCGTCGCAGCAGATGCAGTGGTAACTGCCGTCGGCTCGGTGGGCTTCGTACTTGCCGCTGAACGGGCGCTCGGTGGCCGCGTGACGCGTCACCTGGTAAGCCACGGCTTCAGCGCCCTTGGCTTGCAAAATGGCTTGCCACTCGGCGTCGGTTTTTTGAATCGGATAAGTCATGGCTGTGTCTCTTTCAATAGCTTATGAACTGCAACTGATCTCGATCTGGCTGGCCCAGTCGGGTGGCAGACCGGCATAGGCATCGAATTCGGGGTGTTCGTCAAAAGGGCGCTCCAGCAGGGTCAGCACATGTGCCACCACCGAAAAATCCTTGCCTTTGGCCGCTTCGATGGCCAGTTCACCCAGGTAATTGCGCAGCACATATTTGGGGTTGCTTCTGCGCATCAGGTCAGCGCTCTGGCGTGGGTCACTTTTCGCCAGACGCGCCTCATAACGCTGCTGCCAGGCGTCCCAGCCAGGACGGTCAAGAAACAGGTCGCGCACCGGCGCAAATTGCTGGCTGGCTACAGCCAGGCTCAGCTGGCGCCAGAA
>JAQSDS010000345.1 GCA_029946045.1 Rhodoferax sp. | reverse complement strand
GACATCATGGAACGCTCCTGGAAATTTTTCAGAGTCTACGGTTTTACCGGTACCTCGGTTGGCGGTGTTGCCAAGGGCAGGCGCACGGTGGTGTCAAGCCCGTCGATCTGCCCCAGCTTCAAACGGTTGACCAGCTCGATCTGGCCGCCCAGGGTGTGGGTGATTTCCAGGCAAATAGCCAGCCCCAGGCCGCTGCCGCTGTGTGCTTGGCCGGCCGAGAACGGCTGAAACAGCCGTTTGCGCAACTCGTCGTTGATGCCTGGTCCGCTGTCGCTGATGACCAATGCGGCATAGCGGGCATCACACAGCAGGCGCACTTGCAGTGTGCCGTGCTCCGGGCTGTAGCGAATGGCGTTGTGTAACAGGTTGCGCGACAGCTCGCGCAGCATCCAGGCGTCGGTCTGGATTGGAGCCGGCAGGGTGTCGATGTCGAAGTCAAGCGCTTTGTCGGCGATCAGCGGTGACAGATCAAGTGCCACCTCGCGCAAAATGCCAGCCCAGTCGACCAATGTCGTGGCTTTTTCTTGCGCCAGTTGGGCTACTTTGGCCAGTGCCAGCATCTGGTTTGCCAACTGTGTGGCGCGCTCCACCGTGTGGCTGATCTCAAGCAAACCCTGGCGCGCTTCCACATCGCCGCGCAGGGCAGATTGCACCTGCACCTTGAGCACCGCCAGCGGCGTGCGCAACTGGTGGGCGGTGTCGCGCACAAAGCGCTTCTGGTTGTCCAGCAGATGGTGCAAGCGGCGCATAGTGGTGTTGGTGGCATCAAGCAATGGGCGCAATTCATGGGGCGCGTCATCCATGGCCAAAGGGGTCAGGTCGTCTGCGCGACGCTGCTGAATTTGCAGGCTCAAGCGGCGCACCGGGCGGGTGGCACGCTGCACCACCACAAACACCACCAGCGCAATCACCGAAACCAGCGCCAGTTGTCGCCACAGCGTGTCGAACAGAATTTTCCTTGCCAGGGTGCGGCGCAGTTCCAGTGTTTCAGCCACCTGCACCACGGCCATGGCGCGCGCACGCTTCATGGCCACGGGTTGCAGCAGCACGGCCACGCGCACGGCGTCGCCCCGGTAGCTGTCGTCATAAAAATCAACCAGCGCCGCATAGGGCCCCAGCGCCGGCAACTGGCCACGCCAAAGCGCCAGGTCTTCGTAGCCGTCAATCAACTGGCCATGGGTGTCCGAGATGCGGTAAATCATGCGGCTGCGGTTGTCCGCCTCAAACACCTCCAGCGCGGCGTAGGGCACGACGGCACGAAGCTGCGCCACATCGGCTTCGCCATCGGCCTCGATGTGTTCTCCAAGCGCCTTGGCAGAAGCCAGCAGGGTGCGGTCATAGGCGGTGTTGACAGCGCTGAGGGCCTGGCGGTAGATCACCACGGAGTCCACCAGAATGAACAAGACCACCGGCAATAAGATGCCCAACATCAGGTAGTTGCGCAGTGACAACTGGCGCAGAACAAGCTTCATGCGACAAGTTTCAGCAGGTAGCCCAGGCCACGCAGCGTGGTCAGGGTGGCGCCTGTGCCCTGGAGTTTCTTGCGCAGCCGATAGGCCACCACCTCGATGGCTTCGAACTGCACCTCGGCCTGCCCCGGAAACACCAGCTCAAACAGCCGCTCCTTGGTGACGGCCTGGCCAGCTCGGGCCAGCAGGGTGCGCAGCATCGCGAGTTCGCGGCTGCTCAGGTCCAGCACCTGGCCGGCATGGTAGATCGCCTGGCTTTCAGGGTCATATCTGAGAACGTTCGAATCGCGCGGGCTGGCGCCCGCCTGTTCCTGATGCTCCGGGTGCCGGCGGTAGAGCGCACGCACGCGGGCTTCGAGCTCGTCCAGATCGAACGGCTTTGGCAGGTAGTCGTCAGCGCCGGCGTTGAGGCCCTGCACCCGGTCGCCCACCGTACCGCGCGCCGTCAGGATCAACACCGGGGTGCTCAATCCTTCGTCGCGTGCCTGTGCCAGAACGGCCAGGCCGTCGCGCCCAGGCAGGGTCAGGTCCAGCAATACCACATCGGGGCGGCCGGCACGCCAGCGCGCCAGGGCAGCGCGGCCATCCACACACACCTCGACCTGCCAGCCAAGCCGGCTCAGTGACCGGCTCAAGGCGGTGTGCAGCGCGGTGTCGTCCTCAATCAGCAACAGCTTCATGGTCGGGGCCTGCCGCCGGGGCAGGTTTTTGTGCGGCCAGCCGCCACAGCGACGTGACCTCTTGCGCACGGGCCTGGTGCAGGGCATCGGTGGCATCACTGGCTTTGGGGTGCTGGGGCTTGGCGTCGATGCGACTGACCACCCGCAGGCCGTGCTGGGCAAAAACGGACAACAATTCGTCGCGCGTGCGCATGCCAAGCAGTTCGGCCAGATTCGACAAAATGAGCCAACCCTCGCCGCCGGGGGCCAGGTGGTCCGCCAGCCCGGCCAGGAAGCCCTTGAGCATCTGGCCGCCTTCGTCGTACACGGCGCGCTCTAGCGGTGAGCTCGGCCGCGCCGGCAGCCAGGGCGGGTTGCAGACAATCAGCGAGGCCAGGCCGGGCGGAAACAAATCGGCTTGCAGCACGGTGATCTGGCTCGTCAGCCCCAGGCGCGCCACGTTTTCCTGAGCGCAAATCAGGGCGCGGGGTTCCAGTTCGGTGGCGATCACGTGGCGCACGCCCCGCTGCACGAGCACGGCCGCCAGCACACCGGTACCGGTGCCAATGTCAAATGCGGTGATGCCGGTTTGTCCTTTGGGGGCTTTGGGCAAGTGGGCCGTGGCCACCAGGCCGATGTATTCGCCACGCACCGGCGAAAACACGCCGTAGTGC
>JAQSDS010000344.1 GCA_029946045.1 Rhodoferax sp. | reverse complement strand
GCCATGACGGATCGCGCAAATTTGAAGCAATCTTTCGCCTCGCTGATCTTGCGTGGCAGCGGGTCGAGTTCGTCACTGATCAATTGGCGCTGGCCTTGCAAGTCCGCCATCGAGGCCTGTGCCAGTTTGAGTTCAGTTTCCAGCTTCACCAGCGCTGGCGGAACCACGAATTCTTCATCGCTGTCGATGAACTGCGCTGCGGCCGCACGGGTCTGTTCAGTCAGTTTCTCTTGAACGGATGCGATCCGTTTGGCTATCTTGTCAATCGACGTATCGTTCTTTTGCAGCCGCTCGTGCAACTGCTTTTGCTGGCCGGTCAGTTCGCACAGTTCGGCGTGGGCTTTGCTGAAATCAGCGGGAGCTTGAATGATGCGTAACAATGGTTTTTGTTGACCGATGATTGACTCTGTCTGGCTCCGCAGAGGCCTCATTTGGTTAGACAGGGCTGACACCAGGGTGTGCTGACGGCTGCTTTCTGGCGTCGCGTTCAGGCTGTAGCGACCCCCGGATTCAATGATGCGGTTGTATCTTTCAGTTGCTTTGTCGTACTCGCCGCGAACGTCGGCCAATTCGCGTTGCTTGGATTCAAGCTGACGCTCCAGTCCGTCAAACTTGGTTTTGACGGAGTCGTAGTAGCCGTTGTATTTTTTGCTGAAGGGGTTGAGTTTCATGCTGCGTTTCCTTTGAGGTTGATGACCTCCAAACGATGCGAATTCATCATTTAGAGACCGGTTTAGGTACCCTCAAATGGTGGCGTCGTTGACTGGTTTTTGCCATCAGGGAGTTGAGGGCGACTGCGCAAACGCGGGACTGCAACGACGTAAAAAATCAAAAAATCACCCCTATTCAGTCGTCTGTTGTTTTTGCGCTAATGGAGATTGCGGGGACATTTGTGCCAAAGGGTGCCTATTCAAACGGGTGGGTAACGTAGGGTAATTGGGGCAAATTATTTGTCTTGCGAGGTCATTTTTCCTTCTTCAAAATGATGGTGATTGAGCGTGATTAATGCTCAACACGGCAGACCGAGGGGGCTCGGAGCCAAGACCGATTAACCGCACTGGAGAAAATTTAATGCAGTTTCAACCGCACCCGACAGACAAACGCTTCTTTACCCCACGCGAGCTTGCGGATCGCTGGCTCAATAGCGAGAAAACATTGGAGCGATGGCGTATGGATGGCGCTGGCCCGGCTTATTTGAAAATTGGTGGCCGAGTGCTTTACGACATCGCTCAAATTGAGGCCCATGAGCGCAGCCGCCAGCGTGCCGCCACTGGTCGCCATGTCGATTTTCAGGCGTGTGCATGAACCACGATGCCGATGCATTAGCAAACAGCCTTGAGGCGACTGGTTTGGAGCGCACTCGATGACAGCACGGGTGGCACCGGTAGTGAACTTGACTGATCGGTCTTACTTTGACTTCAACGATGCGGTGGATGTCGTCGCAGCCGTTCATTACGACAAAGACGAGCTGCGTGGTCGAATACTTGATCGCCTTGAGAGCGTGCTGACCAGCCTGTTGCCGCAGGGGAAATGCCATGCTCGAACCTTTTTAGTCGGCAATTTGCAAGGCGATCCCGGTGACAGCCTGGTCGTTGAACTTTACGGTGACAAGCGCGGCCTCTGGATTGACTTTGCAACGGGCGAGTCGGGCGACATACTGGCACTGTGGGCGGCTGTGCGTGGGTTCATGTTGCCGCGTGACTTCTGCCACCTTTTGGATGACGTGGCGGGTTGGCTGGCTGCTCCCCGATCCAACCTGCCGCCCATTCAAGCCGTAGCCAGTCGCTCGGCCCCGGCGTATGACGACCTTGGCCCAGCAACGGCCAAATGGAACTACCAGGATGCCAATGGCAAGTTGTTGGCGGTGGTCTCACGCTATGACCCGCCACAAGGCAAGCAGTACCGCCCATGGGATGTGCAAGCGCGGGCAATACAAATGCCACAGATACGCCCGCTGTACAACCTGCCAACGATCAGTCAATCCGATGTGGTGGTTTTGGTGGAAGGCGAAAAATGTGCCGATGCACTGAGTCAACTGGGCATCGTAGCGACAACGGCCATGGGCGGGGCTGGCGCGGCTATCGATAAAACAGACTGGTCGGTGCTGAGCGGAAAGACCGTGGTGGTCTGGCCGGATCATGATGATGCTGGCTCCAAATACGCCGATGCCGTGATTGTGAAACTGCAAAGCATGGGTGCGCAGGTACGCCGCGTTGCCATCCCGCAGGACAAACCAAAGAAGTGGGATGCCGCTGATGCGGCGGCAGAAGGTTTTGATGTGCATTCACTGCTTGCGTCATCCAAGAATCTGAAACCCGTTGCAATCAACCGTTTTGATGTCACACAGTGGCGTGCCGTTGATCGTTTCGTTGGCGAACCCAAGCCTCGTCGTTGGCTGGTTGAAGGCATATTCCCGTTGGCACAGGCTGCCCTGGTTGCTGCCGGAGGTGGTGTTGGTAAATCGTTTTTGCTGTTGTCGCTGGCCCGTGATGTAGCGGCCTTCGATGGGGCCTTTTACAACGCTCCGATGCTATTTGGCGGTGTGCTGGCCTGCCACGGGCTGGCCGTTTACGTCACAGCAGAGGATGATGCCATTGAAGTCCACAACCGACTCAATGCGCTGGGGGCTGTTCCAGATCGCTTGTATGTCCTGCCGTTACCCGATGCGGGTGGCGCGGTCGCCCTGTTTGCGCCGGACCCGGCGACGCGCGGGCCTGCCGTGACACTGGCATGGACCGAACTGGAACGACAGTTGAAATCCATGGCCGGACTCCAATTGGTGGTGCTCGATCCGCTGCAACCA
>JAQSDS010000343.1 GCA_029946045.1 Rhodoferax sp. | reverse complement strand
GTGGTGCCGCTGGCTGGAAAGATGGCTGGACCGTGGCTGCGGGAACCACCCAACTCAGCCAGCAGCAGGCCTACAGCGGCGTCACATTTTCGGGGCCGGCATCGGCCATCACGTATAGCAGCACCGGACGATTGAGTGCAGCAGTAACGACCATGACGGTCACTGGTAACGATGGTCGTGCGCGTTGTGTTGCCTTCGACTTGAGCGGCATGCCCAAAAGCTCCCTAAGTAGTTCTGGAGTTTGCTCATGAAATCGACATTTCGTTCAATTTCTTCCCAGCGCGGCTCCAGCCTGATTGAGGTTCTGGTCACCTTGGTGATCCTGATGTTGGGCCTGCTGGGTCTGGTGGGTTTGATGGTGCAAAGCCAGCGCTCCCAAATGGAGTCGTACCAGCGCATGCAGGCCCTGGTGGTGTTGCAGGACATGGTGAACAGAATCAATACGAATCGCAAGGCGGCGGCTTGTTATGCGCTTCCGGATCCCGTAGGTACGGGTTACGCCGTACCCGCGACGGGCACGCTTGCCGTTACTTCCACTTGCCCTGTTGTCACTGCAGAACAAATAGCATGGGCTCAACGGACTGATCAAGATATTCGCGAGTGGAACAACTTGTTGCTGGGCAGTACCGAAAAGTCGGGTACCCGCGATGTGGGTGCCATGCTGGGTGCGCGTGGATGCATTACTGCGGTGTCTGCAGGGGTGTACCAGGTGAGCGTGGTCTGGCAGGGCGGTGGTGCCACCATTGCACCACCGGTTGCTGTGACTTGTGGTTTCGAGCTGTACGGCGACGAAGCCCTCAGAAGAGCGGTGAGCGTGCCGCTGGAAATCGCGAATTTGAGCTAAGCATGAAACACCTGAACCTCCCACACTACCCCGCGATGCATCGTTTGTCACCAGGGCTGCGGTCTCAGCGCGGTGTCACCTTGGTCGAATGGATGGTATCGATCACGATCGGGCTCATTTTGCTTGCCGGCCTGACGGCCTTGATTGCACAGCAAAGCAGCACACAGGCTGAGCTTGAGAAGTCGAGCCGGCAGATAGAAAACGGTCGTTATGCAATGCAGTTGCTCAACGAAGATATTCAGATGGCGGGTTATTACGGTGAGTTTTCCAATGTTGCGGGTCTGACTGTTCCGGGCGCTTTGCCTGATCCGTGTGTCATCACTGTGACCGCCATTGATCCTGCGATGGTCTTGCCGGTTCAGGGCTATAACGCGCCGACCACGGTGCTGCCAACTTGCATCAATGCCGCCAATCATGTGAGTGGTACGGATATTTTGGTCGTCCGGCGGGTAGAAGCCGCACCATTGACCATTGCTTCTGCCGCATCTGCAGCTGGTGGGCAGGTCTATTTGCAGTCAGGTTTAACGCCCTCAGGCTTGTTGTTCGAAAAGGTGATGGGTACCGGTGCCAACACGGGGGTCTTTACGCTTCAGACGCAAGCCAAGCCGGCCGTTGTTGCGGCGTCTGGCGTGACTGCGGCGGCAGCCATTCCTGCGGCGCCGGCCCCATTACGCAAGTTCCTGGTGCACATTTATTTTGTCAGTCCCTGCAGCGTCATGTCGGACGGTTCAAACTGTAGCGCTTCAGATGATGGTGGCAACCCCATTCCCACGCTCAAGAGAATGGAGTTGCCGGTCTCTGGCACGACCATGATCACGACACCCTTGGTGGAGGGAATTGAGAATATGCAGATCGACTATGGCATCGACTCAACAGGAAATGACGGTACGCCTGATGGCAAGTTTGTGGCCGCTCCTGCCACCGTCACGGACTGGGCTAACGTGGTCGCAGTGCGGGTTCACTTATTGGCGCGCAACAACGAAACGAGCGCGGGTTTCGTAGACCCCAAGACCTATGAAATGGGCTTCGTCGACAACGTTGGCAGCGTTCAAATCGTGACACCTGCCACAGCGGTGCGCGCGTACAAGCGGCGCTTGTTCAGTCAATTGATTCGTGCGGTGAATCCAAGCGCGCGGAGGGCGCAATGATTGTGCAGACCAAACGTCGGCAACAAGGTGCTACCTTGCTGGTCGGCATGATCATGCTGGTGGTGCTGACCCTGTTGGTGGTCTTTGCCATTCGTTCGGGAAATACCAATTTAAAAATTGCTGGAAACATGCAAGTTCAGGTAGAGGCTTCTGCAGCGGTTCAACAATCTATTGAAAAGATTCTTGAAGACATTGTGCTAGTGGAAAATTTCACCTTAATCGACACCGCAGACGCCAAATATCAGCCTTCCGCTACTGGCAATGCCAGTTACGCTGTAACGATTTTGCCCTTGAAAAATTGCAAAGTAGAGAGCCCGGTAGCCAATGCGTCACTTGATCCGACAAACCCCAGTGATGTGCCCTGTTTCGAAAGTCCGGATGCCGACAAGGCGATCAAGGCTGATGGGTCTCTGACCACCACACTTTCGGCTTGCAAGTCCCAGCAATGGGATATTGAGGCAAGCGTGACAGATACCAATTCAGGAGCCAAAGTCACCCAAGTACAGGGCATTTCCATTCGGGTCCCTGCAACGGTAGATTGCCTGTGATCAGGCAGGAGAATCTTATGAAAACATGTCGCGCTATTCTGTTTTTTCTGACGCTTGGTTTGCTGGGTTTTATCTCGGTATCGCGAGCGGACGACATCGATATTTACAGTGATAACGCGGGTAGTTCTGGCGTGCCAAACGTCCTGTTTGTGATGGACACCGGCGCCAATTTTTCCAGCAGTGCGGCGTCACCCTGTACCGCTTATTCGGCGGCGGCCGGTGGCGGTTCGCCGTCATTGGGGGACACGGCGGGTGGCGTAGAGCAGTGTGCGCTGGTGGATTCGATCACCGCTTTGACGGATGGCGCTGTCAATATTGGTATTCTGGTGAATAACAACAATAGTTTTGGCACGGATGTGCGCTCTGACACTGATGCAGCATTCCATGAAACCTGCATGGGTACTTACGGCGGGTGTGTGATCCGTAAACTGACCTTGATGACCCCGGCCAACAAGACAAAACTGATCAATTTCATCAAGAGTTGGAAGACATCCGGGAATAATTCAGCGACTGAGTTCAACGTCAAGTCGGGTGGTGACCGCACCGCCAACACCATGCAGGAAGCTTGGGCCTATTACAACGGCAAACTCGGGATGTCGGGCAAGAATTACGGGACGTCGGTCCTCGGCGCTGGTTGCCAGAAAAACTTTATCATCTTCGTCGGTAACTCACTGAACAATTCGGGTGGTCCCGCAGATGGGGGGAGCGAGTCGCCGGACAACACGGTCAATGGATTGAAATCGCCCCAGGTTGCAGCCACGGCGGATCAAAAGCTGAAAATTTCCAGAACCATTTCTTTCAAGGTGCAACCAACTTGTGGTGTTAACGAAGTCGCTGCCACCACAACGGCTAGCAACTGGTCGGAAAACTGGGCTGATGAGTGGGCGCGTTTGATGAAACAGCAAGATGGTGCAGCCAGCCTCGATGGCTCACAGGGCATCACCACTTACACCGTGGGCGTCATCAATAACGGCGCTAACTCCTGCAAGGCAGACTATCCCGCTTTGTTGACCAGCATGGCTGATGTTGGTGGGGGCCGTTATTTCCAAACCGGCAGTGCCAGTGAAGTCAAGACGGCATTTGACACGATCCTCAACGAAATCCAGGCTGTCAACAGTGTGTTTTCTTCGGCCAGTTTGCCGGTCAGTGTGAACGCGCAGGGGACTTACCTGAACCAGATTTTTCTCGGCATGTTTCGGCCTGACGCCAGCGCCAATCCGCGCTGGATCGGCAACCTCAAGCAGTACCAGTTTGTACTGGATGGTACCGATCCCAAAACGGCCGAACTCAAGTTGGGGGACAGCAAGGGTGCCATTGCTATCAGTTCTGCGGGTACCGGCTTCATTACCCCTGGGGCCATCAGTTTTTGGACGCAGGATTCTGAAGCCGTACCCGATGGTCTGGTCTCCGGTGGGTACTTCAAGAATTTCAGGCCAGGTATTGACCGGCCCGTGGGTCGTGATGCCTATGATTCCCCTGACGGCGAACTGGTGGAACGGGGTGGTACTGCGCAGCAATTGCGCATAGAGAATTTGAAAGCTGACTTTGCGGTAACGGTGGGGACAGCGGCGACAGCGGGAGTAGGGGGCAACCCCCGGCGCCTGTACACCTATTGCCCAGGTGGCGGCACTTGTCAACCGGCGTTGACACACAGCGAGAACAAATTCGCCATTGAAAACTCGCTGATTTCTTCCGCGGCATTTGGCGATTCGACGATTTTGGGTATCAACTCTATTGTGCGTACGGGCACCACTGCATTGGTCACAACCGCAGGAGCGCATGGTTTTTCGGTCGGCACCACCGCGGTCACCATCAGGAATGTCACCCAAGCAGAATACAACGTGACGCAAGTCATTTCTTCGCCTGCCACGGCCAACACCTTCACCATCACCGGCTTGCCGGATTACCCTACCACACCGTCCGCCGGTGCCTACAAAATATCGGCGGCGGGCACATCACCTGTCACCGCCACGCTGGTCCGCAGCACCAGCACAACTGGTGGAAACAACAGTGAAACCGTCACTGTCACCACAGCCGGGCATTCTTTTGCCGCGGGCAGCACCGTGACCATTTCGGGTGCCACACCGTCCTCGTACAACGGTAACTGGGTGATTGCGTTAAATTCAACAGGTTGTCCGGCCGCCACATGTTTCACTTATACGATTCCGGTCTATCCGACGGCCACCGCGCAAAATACCTACCAGGCCGCAGTCGCACCTTATAGCCGTCCGATCAGCAGTATCACCAATACCGGCAACAATGGAACCGCAACGGTCACGACCGCGACAGACCATGGATTTCATGTTGGGCAAACGGTCACTGTGGCAGGGACTGGTAGCAACGCCTACAACGGTTCTCGGACGGTGGCCAGCGTAGCGAATACCACGCGGTTTACGTTTTCCTACAACGGCAATCCTCCCAACGGTACCACCAGCACAGGGACGGTAACGCCATCCTCAACGGCAGTTGCTCTGGGCACCGTTTCCCGCATAGCCACCACGGATGCAGCAACCGCATTTGTCACAGGTGCACCGGCCGGTGTGTTTGGAAATGCTGTTGGTGCTACCAAGCAGGTCAATATCAGCAAACGAACCGGTACTGCCGGAAACGAATCGGCTTATGTTGTGAGCGATATCACGATCACCTGCACCAATGACACATGTACCAGCTTTACTTATCCGATCACGGTGACGCCTGGCACGTCCATCACCGGTTCGATTTCGGCGGCCTTGCCATCGGCCAGTTCAGTGACCGTGGCGGTTGGCAGCATCACGCGCGTTGGCGAAACTGCAACGGTCACCGGCCTGACCGCGAATTTGTTTGGTACCGCCGTGGGCATGACCAAATCCGTGGACATTGCTGTGTCTGGTGCGGCCTTCACTGAAGAGTCAGCTTACCTTGGGACCAAAACCATCACCTGTACCACGGCAAGCTGTTCGTCGGCCACGTTTGCCGTGACGCAGACTCCGACCACACCGGCAACGGGGGTCAACATGCAGGTTTTTGCTGGTGGCACACCGCCAGATAAAAATACCCTTGTCCAATGGGTGCGAGGTCACGACAACTTTGGTGACGAATTTGGGCCTCAGGGCGGTGTTACGGTTCGGCCATCCATCCATGGTGATGTGCTGCATTCACGCCCCGTGGTGATCAACTATGGTGACAGTCGCGGCCTGGTGGTGTTTTATGGAGCCAATGACGGCGTCTTCCGCGCCGTCAATGGCAGTCAGACGGCAGCATTGGGCACGGTGCCGGCTGGGGGAGAACTGTGGGGTTTGGTGTTGCCCGAACATTTCAATCAACTCAATCGCCAGCGTATTAATAGCCCCGAACTCAAATTGCCGTCCACGCAATTGGTAACGGCCTTGCCCAAGGACTATTTTGTGGACGGATCGCCCGGTGTCTATCAGAAACTCAATGCGGATGGCACCGTCAACACCGCCTATCTGTTCCTGACCATGCGCCGAGGTGGCCGTTTTATCTATGCCCTGGATGTGACAACACCAACCGCGCCCACCGTCTTATGGAAAAAGAGTTATCAAGATACCGGCTTTGAGGAGTTGGGGCAGAGTTGGTCGCGCCCCCGGGTGACCCTGGTTGAAGGTTATGCCGATCCGGTACTGGTGTTTGGTGGGGGTTACGACCCGGCCGAAGACGCCGAGCCGCCTACAGCAGATACCATGGGCCGCGGCATTTTTGTGCTGGATGCCGTGACCGGGGCTCGGATCTGGAGCGCCAGTCATACCTCCGGTGCGTCTGCTTGCTCGGGATCCACCACGCAAGCCACCTGTGCCGTGTCCGGTATGAACTGGGCTATTCCGGCAGATATTCGTTTTGTGGATCGGGATAACAATGGCAAAACAGACCGTTTTTATGCTGCCGATGTGGGTGGCAATGTCTGGCGGGTGGACCTGGAACCGACAGGGGGTAATACGCCTGACAAATGGCAGGTGACCAAGTTGGCGGCATTGGGTTGTGCCAGCGGCGTCTGCTCCTCTGGTACCACGCCGCGCAAGTTTTTCTATCCGCCCAATGTGGTTTTGGTCGGCGCAACGTCCGCGTCGGGATCCTATGATGCGGTCATGCTGGGCTCAGGTGATCGGGAGCATCCATTGAAGCGCACGAATCTTGACGGCACCATTCTTGCGGGATCATCGTATAACGTCACCAACCGGTTTTATGTGCTGAAGGACACCAAGACGGGCAAGGATGCGACCTCGGTGTCGCTAAATCCGGCTATTACCGAGGCGGCGACATCGCTGTTTAATGCCACGAGTACACCCTATAACAATACCTTAAACGGGTTCTACACGACATTTGCCACTGGCGAAAAAGCAGTGAATGAGTCGGTGACCGTGCGAGGGACCACATTTTTTGGCACCAACAAGCCAACGCCGCCGAGTGTGTTGTCCTGTAACGCCAATTTGGGTGAAGCCAAAGGCTACGCTCTGGATCCGTTCAAAGGGACTTTTGATTTCACGGTTTTTGACGGCGGTGGTTTGCCGCCAACGCCGACAGTGGGTATTGTGACCATATTGATCCCTTCGGGCACCGATGGTGAACCACCAACCTCAGTGAAGCGATCGTTCTGTGTAGGCTGCGGAGGTGCCGGCGATAGCAGTGTTGGCGGCGATACAAAATCCGCATTGGGTGCCGGTGATTTAAGCAAGCCGGTACCTAAAAACGTGCGCCGCACTTACTGGTACAAGAAATAGACCGACATAAGTCGACTAACTGTCTTTAATTCCGCTTTCTTTGAAATATGCCAGCGCCAGCCCCCCAAATGGGGGATGGCGGACACCATGGGCCTGATGTAGGCTGTCTCTTCGCACCCGGCACAAGACCGGTCTGCCGATAAAGGGAGACATTCATGGAAAAGCGGTTTGCCAGTGCCGGTTTCACGTTGATCGAGTTGATGGTGGTGGTGGCCTTGGCCGCAATCCTCACGTCGCTCGCGGTGCCAGCTTTCAGGGGTCTGGTCAATTCCATGCGACTGACAGTTGCCGTCAATTCGCTTTTCACCAGTTTGTTGCTCGCGCGCAGCGAGGCCATCAAGCGTAATGGGCGTGCCGTGGTGTGCAAGTCAGTCACAGGTGAAACCTGTGTGACCAGCGGGAGCTGGGACCAGGGCTGGATTGTGTTTCATGATGCCAACAACAATACGCGGCGCGATCCCGGGGAGGCGATTGTGTCGCACCAGCAAGCGATGGATCCATCCATCCTCCTGACAGGCAACAGCCCACTGGTGAGTTATGTCTCTTACACCCCGATGGGGCAAACCGCCTATGCTTCGGGCGCTTTCCAGGCAGGTACCTTGACGGTTTGTGTGCTGTCATCTGTCAGTCAGGAAGCCCGCCAAATTGTCATCAGCAGTGCAGGGCGGCCGCGAACCATACGCACTATTCTGGCTAATTGCCCGGTTTGATCAGCGCCCCACCTCGTCCACCAGCGTCCTGAAGTCGTCAATGTCTTCAAAGCTGCGGTAGACACTGGCAAAGCGCACGTAGGCCACTTTGTCGAGCTTTTTGAGCTCGTACATCACCAGTTCGCCAATGCGGGTAGACAGCACCTCGCGCAGGCCCAGGTTCAGCAGCTTTTCTTCGATGCGTTCCACTGCGCCATCAACCTGTTCGGTGCTCACCGGGCGTTTGCGCAGCGCCAGTTTCATGGAGGCCAGTAGTTTGGTGCGTTCGTATTCGATGCGGCGGCCGTCTTTTTTGACGATAGCCGGAAAGGTCACTTCAGGCCGTTCGTAAGTGGTAAAGCGCTTGTCGCACGAGGCGCAGCGCCGGCGCCTCCGGATGAAACCCCCGTCTTCAGAAACCCGTGTTTCCACCACCTGGGTGTCGGGATGACTGCAGAAGGGGCATTTCATGTTGACGCACTTACGCCGAGTACACCGGGAAGCGCGCCGTCAGCGCGTTGACCTTGGCGCGCACGGCGGCAATGTTGGCTTCGTCTCGCGGGTTGTCGAGCACGTCGGCGATCAGGTGGGCGGTGAGGCGGGCCTCGGCGTCCATGAAGCCGCGCGTGGTCATGGCCGGCGTGCCCACGCGCACACCGCTGGTGACCATGGGTTTCTCGGGGTCATTGGGGATGGCGTTTTTGTTGATGGTCATGTGCGCCGCACCCAGCACCGCTTCGGCTTCTTTGCCGGTGATGTGCTTGGAGCGCAAGTCGACCAGCATCACATGCGACTCGGTGCGGCCGCTGACAATGCGCAGACCGCGCTCGGTCAGGGTTTCAGCCACGATGCGGGCGTTGGTGAGCACCTGTTGCTGGTACACCTTGAAATCTGGCTGCAGCGCTTCCTTGAAAGCCACCGCCTTGGCGGCAATCACATGCATCAACGGGCCGCCTTGCAGACCGGGGAAGATGGCGCTGTTGATGGCCTTTTCATGCTGGGACTTCATCAAAATGATGCCGCCGCGCGGGCCGCGCAGGCTCTTGTGGGTGGTGCTGGTGACCACGTCGGCGTGCGGCACGGGGTTGGGATAGACGCCAGCGGCAATCAGGCCGGCATAGTGCGCCATGTCCACCATGAAAATGGCGCCCACATCTTTGGCCACCTTGGCAAAGCGCTCAAAGTCGATGCGCAGGCTGTAGGCGCTGGCGCCGGCAATGATCAATTTGGGTTTGGTCTCATGCGCCTTGCGCTCCATGGCGTCGTAGTCGATGGCTTCGTTGGCGTCCAGGCCGTAGCTCACCACGTTGAACCACTTGCCGCTGATGTTCAGCGGCATGCCGTGCGTCAGGTGGCCACCTTCGGCCAGGCTCATGCCCATGATGGTGTCGCCGGGCTTCAAAAATGCCAAAAACACGGCTTCGTTGGCTGAGGCACCGCAGTGCGGCTGCACGTTGGCGGCTTCAGCGCCAAAAATCTGCTTGACACGGTCCAGCGCCAGTTGCTCGGCAATGTCGACGAACTCGCAGCCACCGTAGTAACGCTTGCCGGGGTAGCCTTCGGCGTATTTGTTGGTGAGCTGGGTGCCTTGCGCGGCCATCACGGCGGGCGAGGCGTAGTTTTCGCTGGCGATCAGCTCGATGTGGTCTTGCTGGCGCTGGTTTTCTGACTGGATGGCGGCAAACAGCTCGGGGTCGGTTTGCTCGATGAGGATATTTCGGTTGAACATGGCAGTCCTTAAAGACATTGGTGCTGTGGGTTAAGGTGCCCAGGCGAACGGCTGATCACAAAACCAGCATCGGCTTTGCGGCACGCTCCCCCGTGGTGTTCCCACTTCGGCAGTGGGCCCCGACACGGGGTACTGCCTATCGCCAGTCGCGTACCGCCAGATTTTAGCTGAGGTCTTCAGCCCAAGGCCAAGGTGGCCGTCTTGGCTGGCGTGGCGGCAGGTGCTTGTGCTGCCTCAGGTGCCGGTGGCACCGCTACATTGGTGGCCGAACCGTTCTGGGGTGTGCTGCGCCCGTGGGCGACCTGTTGCAGTCTTGCATATTCCGCCATCACTTTGGAGGCATAGCCGCCGTCGGTTTCCGTGTTGGCTGCGCCAACATAGTATTTGAGGCCGCCTTCAACCGAGCCAGCCATGCGAATGCAGTCATGCAGCACCTTGACGCCCACGCGCAAATTGGCCAGCGGGTCAAAGGCGGCAAACTGGCCACCAAAGCTCTGGTACTTGTCGCTGTGCACTTTGGTTACGACCTGCATTAGCCCTTGTGCGCCCATAGAGCTTTGGGCAAAGGGGTTAAAGCCAGACTCAACGGCCATCACCGCCAGGATCAAGGTGGGGTCCATTTTGAGGCGCGCGCCGGACTCGTAGGCCTCAGACACCAGGGCGCTGATGGGCTCGGGTGCCACGCGGTATTTTTTGCTCAACCAAAAAGCCACAGCGGCTTGCTGCTTGGGCAGTTCTTTGGGGTCCGTTGCGGTGGCGCGGTCAATGGCGACGAGGTCGGTGACCATGCCGCTCACATCTAGCTGGCGCTCCTGCAACCAGCTGAAAAGTTTGATTTCGCCAATCTGGCGCAGCTCGGGGCGTGCGACCAAAGCCATGGCAGTAAATAAAACAGCCAGGCCGATCAGGGCAAAGCTGTTGTGAGTCAGTTGAAAAAAGCCTTTGGTTACGGCTGCCAAAGCTTGCCGTAGGCTGGAAATCATGTTGTCAGATGCTGTCATAGCTTCTCCTTCTTGCGCGAGGTTTGATGTGCTTTGAAGACGGGCTTCAAGTGCATCAATGATCCAGGCATGGGTTGTTACGCTATCAATATCCTGCGATTTTTTGCCCTTTAGTGCAGAGATTTGATGTTGCCGGGGTCGGCAGCGGGTGAGGGTTATCCCTTGGATTTTCCAAAGATGGCGAATTCTAGGGGGACTTGATATAACAAGTCAACCATATAAAACGCGTTCTTTATTCTATAAAGAAATTGTAAATTTTGTTTTCAAGTGCTTTGTCGGCCCTGAAACAAGGCCGAAAATACGCTGATGGACGTTCAAATGCTTCAACATTCCAAGTGGCTGCGCCGTCTGGCCGGAGCCGTTGCTGCCGTGCTGCTACTGTGGGGAATTGCCTGGCTGGCGCTGCCCCCTTTGCTTAAGACACAGTTTGAGACGCGCCTGGGTGAGCAACTTGGGCGCCAGGTGTCGCTGGGCAGGGTCGAGTTCAAACCCTGGTCGCTGGAGCTCACCCTGCATGACTTCAAGGTGGCGCGGGCGGACGGGCCTGCATCTGCATTGAACTCACCGCAGCCTGAGGCTTTGCCGCAGCTGTCAGTGAAGCGTCTTTATATAGATGCAGAGCTGCAGTCCTTGTTCAAGTGGGCACCCGTGGTGGATGCCATCACCCTGGATGAGCCGCATGTGCGCCTGACCTACCTGGGGGAAGGGCGTTATGACGTGGACGACGTGCTGGCCCGGTTGGCAGCCGCGCCAGCCGCGCCGGAACCAGATGCAAGTCCCATGCGTTTTGCCTTGTTCAACTTGGTGCTGGCCGATGGCGCAATTGATTTCACCGATGCCCCGCATCAAAAGACGCATCAACTCAGCAAGCTGGCGATCAGCGTGCCTTTTTTGAGTAATTTGCCAGCCCAGCGCGCGGTGCTGGTGACCCCGCAACTGGCTTTTTCACTGGACGGCAGTCACTTTGATTCCGCCGCGCAAGGCACACCGTTTGCCCAAAATCACAAAACCGAGGCTACTTTCAAAGTCTCTGGTCTGGACTTGGCACCTTACCTTGACTATCAGCCGGCCAGCTTGCCACTGCGCCTGAGCTCGGCCGTGCTCGATGCCGATCTCAAACTGGCGTTTGAGCAGTCTTCTGAAGCCAAGGTGCGACTACAGGGGCAGATTCAGGCCAGCCAGGTCAAACTTGTGTCTCAAGCAGCCAACACAGCGCCAGCTGATCTGCTGACATTCAAGCAACTCACCTTGCAACTCAAAGACGTGCAACCTCTGTTGCAAAACGTGCAATTGGCCAGCCTGACGCTGGCTGAGCCGCACCTGAACCTGGCGCGTGACCGGGCCGGCCAGCTCAATTGGCTGGCGCTGCTGCAACCGGCCAAGCCGAAGCAAGAGAGCGCTGAAAAAGTTGCCAAGCCCTGGCAAGTCGGCGTCGACCAAGTCGCTTTGCAGGCCGGCCAGGTGTCATGGCAAGACGCCAGCCTGGCCACGCCCAGCCGCCTGCAATTAAGCGCCCTCGATGTCACCGCTTCGGCGTTGAACTGGCCCACAACCCAAGCCATGCCGTTTGCAGGCAGCGCCCGGCTCGATGCCGCCAGTTTCAGCTTCAAAGGTAGCGCCACCGACCAAAACGCTGAACTTGACGCCCAGGTGACCGACCTGCCTTTGCAGGTGGCCGCACCCTATGTGGCGCAAGTGCTGCAGCCGCGCGTTGACGGCATGGTCAACACCTCGCTCAAGTTGCGCTGGAAAGCAGCCTCGCAGCCCGGTCAAGCCGAGCAGCTTGAGCTGCAGTTGCCGCAGTTCACGCTGGACCAGTTCACGCTGGCACCCAAGCAGCGCGGCAAGCCGGGCAAGGCAACGCTGGCCAGCATCAAGCAAGTGCAGTTGAACGATGTGACGCTGGACCTCACGCAGCGCACAGCCAGCCTGGGCCGGGTCACGGTGAACCAACCGCAGACCCGCGTGCTGCGCGCCGCCGACGGGCGCTGGATGTATGAAGACTGGCTCACGCCCGAGCCTGCGCAAACGCGCGCAGGGCCATCAACGCCGGTCAAGGCACCGGCCAATGCACCGGCCAATGCACCCTGGACGCTGGCCGTGCAACAACTCGATGTGCGCAATGGGCAAGTGGGTTTTGCCGACCAGTCCGGCGCCAAGCCGGTCACCCTCGACGGCTCTGCCATCTCGCTGCAGCTCAAAGACTTTTCAAGCCTCAAGGGCAAGAATTTTGGCCTGAACCTGGCGGCGCGCGTGCAGCATGGCCGCACCGATGCGGGTCAGCTGAACTGGCGTGGTTCGGGCAAATTGACGCCACTGCAAATGCAGGGTCAGTTGACCGCGCAACGTTTGCCCCTGCATGCGCTTGAGCCTTATCTGGCTGACCTGCTCAACGTGGAATTGCTGCATGCCGATGCCAGTTTTAAAGGCCAAATCAACTTTGCCCAGTTAACCGGGGGCATGCGGCTGAAAGTGCAGGGCGACACCAGCCTGGAAGACTTTCAGGCCAACACCTTGGCGCAAGCGCAGCCCTTCGTTCCGGGTGAGGACCTGTTGAACTGGAAAGCCCTGAGCCTGCGTGGGCTGGCGCTGGACTTGGCCCCGGGCGTGGCGACCCAGTTCAATGTTCAAGAAACTGTGCTCAGTGACTTTTATGCCCGCCTGATCCTCAGCCAGGCCGGTCGCTTCAACCTGCAAGACGTGCTCAAGCCAGCCCAGCCCGACAGTGTGGCCGCAACGGCGGCTGCAGCCGCACCCGCTTCAGCGCCTGTGGCTGCCCCCGAGGCTGCGCCGGTGGCCGCAGTCTCAGACTTGCCCGCCGTGGTCAACTTTGGCCCGGTCAGCCTGCTGGGTGGCCGCGTGGATTTCAGCGACCGCTTTATTCAACCTAATTACTCGGTTGATTTGACCGAACTCACCGGCAAACTCAGTGCGTTTTCCTCGCAGGCACCGAACGGCGTGGTGCAACTGGCCGACCTGGAACTGCGCGGGCGCGCCCAGGGCACAGCCTCGCTGGAGGTGTTGGGCAAAGTCAATCCGCTGGCCAAACCGCTTGCGCTCGACATCACCGGTAAGGTGCGCGACCTGGAACTGCCGCCGCTGTCGCCTTATTCGGCGCGTTACGCGGGTTACGGCATTGAGCGCGGCAAGCTCAGTGTGGACGTGGGCTACCAGGTGCAGCCCAACGGCCAGCTCACGGCCAACCACAAGATTGTGCTCAATCAGCTCAAGTTCGGCGATGCCGTGCCTGAGGCCAAAAACAGTTTGCCCGTCAAACTGGCGGTGGCATTGCTGGCCGACCGTCATGGTGTCATTGACATCGATCTGCCGGTGAGCGGCTCCTTGAGTGACCCACAGTTTCGAATCGGGCCCCTTGTTTTCAAGCTCATCGTCAATCTGATCGTGAAAGCCGTAACTGCACCTTTTTCCCTGCTGGCCAGTGTCTTGGGGGGCGGGGGTGACGAACTCAGCATGGTCAACTTTGCGCCCGGCAGCGCCAGCCTGAGCCCCGAGGCCCGTACCGGACTCGACAAAGTGGCCAAGGCCCTGCTTGACCGTCCGGCCCTGACCATGACGGTGGTGGGCAGCGCCAGCCTGGCACACGAGCGTGAGGCCTACAAGCGGGCGCAGTTGCAGGCGCTGGTTGTGGCAGAAAAACGGCGTGGCAGCGTGCTGGACGGCGCCACCGCAGACCAGGCGCAGGCGCTTGCTGTGTCTGGCGCAGAGTACCCCGCGTTGCTTAAAGCCGTCTACAAGCGCGCGGACTTTCCCAAACCGCGCAACCTGATTGGCCTGGTTAAAGATATTCCTGTGCCCGAAATGGAGGCTTTGCTGCTGGCCAACCTGAGCGTGACCGAGCCCGCCATGCGGGCGCTGGCCGAGCAGCGTGGCGTGGCCGTGCGCGACTACCTGGCCAGCCTCAAGCTGCCCATGGAGCGGCTGTTTCTGGGCGCTGCCAAAGCCGTACCGGACGATGCCAAATGGCAGCCCCGGGCCGAGCTTAATCTGGCGACCCGGTAGCGTGCACTAACGGCCTGTTGGCGCGGTTGTTTGCCCTGCACCCAGGGCTGTCCAAATTGTTTTTTGGCCGGGTGCCAAAACCCGGCGAAAATACGTGTTTATTCCCGCTGCCTGGCAGTGGGCACTTTCTCATTTTTGCGCGCGACGTCGATGTTCCCTTTTTCTACCCAAAGCAAAGCCAGCCCCACCCCTGACGCTCCTGTCGTCAGTGCCAAAACCGCCGAGGCCCATCCGCTGGATGCCATGACCCATGGCGCGTTTTCGGCACAAACCTCGGGTGAGCGCATGGCCTGCATCCGTGAATGGTTGGCCACCAGCCCAGGCAATGAGCAGTTGCAGCAGGTGTTCAAGGAGCTCAGTGGCAAAGACAAGGGTGCTGCCAAATTGCTGCGCGAAAAGCTCGACGAGATCAAGCGTAGCAGGACGCAGGCCACCATCGCGCTGGAATGGGCCGACAAAGCCCAGGCGCTGCTGGCCTTGAGCAAGCTCAATCTGGCCGATGCCCTGGCCTGGCAGCGAGATGCCGCCAAAGCGGGCGCGCCGCTGAGCAAGGAACCCCTGGCCGGCCTGAAAGCCCAACTGGTTGAGCGGGTGCGTGCCATCGAAGACCTGCAGCACCGGGTGCAGGTGCAGCGCGAGGCAGCGGTGTTGCTGGCCCAGCGCATTGAGGTGCTGTCGACCAAACCCTGGACCGATGCCCAGGCCGCCCAGGAAGCCCTGGCGACAGATGTGGCGCACTGGCAAACCGAGGCCGATGCCCTGGTGGCAGACGCCAATTGGTCCAGTGTCGACCTGCGGTTTGTGACCCAGTTGCACGATGCCCAAGCTCAGCTGCAACTGGTTTGGCAGGCATTCCAGGACGCTCTGGCACTTACTGTTGCAGCCGCCCAAGATGCCACCGCGCCGTTGCCCAAGGTGCCGGTGTGGGCCGATGAACTGCGCGTGGCGCGCGGCGTGCCGCTGGAGCCAGCGCTCACGCCGGCCAAACCCAAGGTCGATCCCGAGATTCGCGCCAAAGCCGTTGCTTACGTTGCGGACGTGCTGGCCAAGCTGGAGCATGAAATGGCGCAGGGCCATGGCAAGGCCAGCGCCGGTGCCGCCAATGCCTTGCGCCAGGCGCTCAAGGACAACGGCCGTTTGATCGATGACAAGCTCGAAGCCCAGGCCCATGCGGCGCTGGTGGCGGCGGGTGAACTTGAGGGCTGGCAGCGCTGGCGTGCCGATCAATTGCGTGAAGAACTGGTGGCCAAGGCCGAAGGTCTGCTCAAGCGCCCCGAAGGTCAGGCCATGGGTGGCCGCAAGATGCAGGACCAGTTGCGTGGCCTGCGCGAACAGTGGAAGCTGACCGACCAGGGCGGTGTGCCCAACCACGCGCTGTGGAAACGCTTTGACGAAGCCTGCAACGAAGCCCACAAGGTGGTCGAGGCCTGGCTTGAAAAAATCAAGGCCGAATCGGCCGAGCACCGCGCCCAGCGCCTGGCCCTGATCGAAGAAGTCAAGGCTTGGGCCGAGGCCAATCGGGTGGCGCTGGACGACGACTGGAAAGGTTTCAGCCGCGTGCTGCACCAGTTTGGCGACCGCTGGCGCGACGCCGGCCATATCGGCGAAAAGATGTTTGCCGAACTGCAGCCGCTCTGGAAAGCCGCCATCGACCATGCCGCCGAACCGCTGGAAACCCTGCAAAAGCAAAGCCTGGACGTGCGCCACGCCATGATTGACGAAGCCAGGGCCATGGGGGCTGAGACCATGCTGCGCATCGACGCCGTCAAGGCGCTGCAGCAGCGCTGGCAGGCCGAGGCGCACCGCGTACCCATCGACCGTCGCCATGAGCAAAAGCTGTGGGATGCGTTCCGTAAACCGATCGACGAGGCCTTTAACCGCAAGACGGCCGAGCGCGAAAAGGCTCAAAGCGCCTTGAGCGAGCGCGACCGTGTGGTGCTGGACGCGTCCAAAGCGCTGCAAGCGGCCAATGCCACAGGCGATGCCCAGGCCATTCGCAGCGCCATGAGCGCGCTAGAAGCGGCCTTGTCTGGCCAGGCCATGGCGCAAGCTGCGGTCGCTGCTGCAGGTCCGGCCGACACCGACACCGTCGCAGCGCCGCAAGCCGAGGGCATGGCTGAAACGTCCATGGCGGCCGAGGCAACAGAAGGCAGCTCTGACGAAGCGGCGGAAGCTGCGCCCGAACCAGTCAAGCCAGTGGCCGTGCCCAAGCGCGTGGTGGCCATGCGTGGTGATGACCGCCCGGGCATGAAAAAAGAAGAGCCGGCGGCGCAAGGCCGTGCTGGCAAGTTTGGCGACCGTAAGGACGCCGGCCGTCCGGCGGGTCGCGACGGCGCGCGTGATGCGCGTGGTCCTGCTCGCACGGACGATCGCGGCCCGCGCCGTGATGCGCGTCCTGATCACTCTGCTTATGGCGAGCGCTTCGATGCGCCGCGTCTGGGTGATGCCGCTTTCCGGGCCCAGCGTGACGCGCTGGAACAAGCGCAATTTGCCTTGCGCAAGTTGGCGGCCCAGGCCCATGGCGAAGCCTTGACGCATTTGCTGACCGCCTGGGAGACGCGCGATGCGTCCCAGGTGCCCGGCGTGCAGGAACTCGGCAACCGGGTCAGCCCGGCTGCGCGGGCAGCCTGGGTCAAGGCTGTGTCACAGTCGGCTACCGGCGAAGCCGCGACTGCGCTGCTGCGTCTGGAAATGGCCGCTGAAGTGCCTACGCCTGCCGAGCAGGTGAGCGCACGGCGCATGTACCAGCTGCAGTTGTTGACCAAGCGCAACGACCCGGCACCCGCACAAACCTGGGCGCAGGATGCGGCTACGGTGCTGGCATCTGCATTTGATGCCACACAGGTGCGCCGCCTGCAAAACGTCCTGAAAGTGCTGCTGAAGCCTTAACGCGCTGGCGCCAGCGCCACGCGCCGGGGGGCGTGGCCGGCCTGCAAGCGCAGCACTTCCAGCCGTGGCGACGGGGCTGTTGCGTCCCAGTCGCTCAGTACCAGCCGGCGCAACGGGGGCTGCGCGGTGGCATCCAGCGTATGGTCTTGGGGCCGGTGGGTGTGACCGTGAATCAGCGTGCTGGCGCCATTGGCCTGCAAGCACAACACGGCTGCTGTTGGATCAACATCGGCATACGTGGCACCGCTGTCTTTGCGCGCGGCGCTTTGGGCGCGCAGCCCACGCGCCATGGCCTGACGCTCGGTCAGGGGCTGGGCCAAAAATTGTGTCTGCCAGGCCGGTTTGCGCACTTGCAGACGAAACTGCTGGTAGTCAACGTCGCCCAGGCACAGCGCGTCGCCATGGCACAGCAGGTAGCGCTGGCCATCAAAGTCGAGCCCGGTGGGGTCCGGCAACAGCGTCATGCCGCAGGCCTTGGCAAAGTGCTCACCCAGCAAAAAATCGCGGTTGCCGTGCATGAAGTACACCGGCAGGCGCGCCGACGTGGCGAGCAGAACTTTTTGACATTGGCGCGCAAATGCAGCGTCGGGGTCGTCGGTGGCCGTGGTGATGTCGTCCCCGACCCAGACCTCGAACAAATCACCCAAAATAAACAGCGCATCGGCCGCCGTACTGGCCATGTAACGCTGCCAGGCGGCAAAGGTGGCGGCTTCACGGGCCTGCAGGTGCAGGTCAGAGATGAAGTCAACCGTGCGCCAGCCCGGCGCTGCCTTCACTTCAGAAGCCGGCGTTTGTAAAGATTCTGAAGCCAAAGTCAGCGGTCCTGTGGGAGCGGCGCCCTCGCCGCGATGGTCCCCGTGCCCTGGCTGCCGGATCAGGTCCGGCACGACAGAGCTTGGTAGGAACTTAAAGCGCCACGGCTTTCTCAATGACCACGTCTTCCAGTGGCACGTCGTCATGGTAGCCCTTGCGGCCGGTTTTGACGGCCTTGATCTTGTCGACCACGTCGGTGCCCGCCACCACCTTGCCAAACACGGCGTAGCCCCAGCCCTGGGCGCTGGGTGCGGTGTGGTTCAAAAAGCCGTTGTCGGCGATGTTGATGAAGAACTGGGCGGTGGCCGAATGCGGGTCGCCGGTGCGCGCCATGGCCACGGTGTAGTTCAGGTTTTTCAGGCCGTTATTGGCTTCGTTTTCAATGGGCGCATCGCAGGCTTTTTGCGCCATGCCGGGCTCCATGCCGCCGCCTTGCACCATGAAACCGGGAATCACGCGGTGAAAAATGGTGTTGTTGTAATGGCCCTTGTTGACGTAGGCCAGAAAGTTGGCGGCGCACTTGGGCGCTTTGTCGGCGTCGAGTTCAAGCGTGATGGTGCCGTAGTTTTTGACGTGGAGTTCGACTTGCGGGTTGCTCATGATTTATTTCACCAGGGTTGCAGAGTTGATAAGAATGGGAGCTTTGGGGACATCAGAACCAAACGGGCCGCCGGGGCCGGTCGGTGTGACCTTGATGGTGTTGACCACGTCCATGCCGGCGACGACTTTACCAAAAACGGTGTAGCCAAAGCCCTGGGTGCCGGGGTCAAGAAAGGCATTGTCTTTGACGTTGATGAAAAACTGGGCGGTGGCAGACTGTGGGTCGCCGGTGCGCGCCATGGCCAATGTACCGACCTCATTGCGCAGGCCCTTTTCATAGGCTTGTCGGCCTTCGTGCTGCACCGGGGCGCGGGTGGGTTTTTGTTGGTAGCTGGCATCAAAGCCGCCGCCCTGGATCATGAAGTTGTTGATCACGCGGTGGAACACGGTGCCGTCATAGTGTTTGTCTTTGACGTACTGCACAAAATTCTCGACGGTTTTGGGTGCCTTGTCTGGGTACAACTCAACCACAAAATCGCCTGCGGAAGTGGCAAATTTGACTTTTGGAGTTGCTTGCGCCAGCACCAGCTGGGTGGCCGCCAACAGCATGGCCGCTACCGTGGTGGTGCGGGTCAGGGAAAACAGGGTCTTGAACGCCATGGTGTGACTCATTTTTTGACGGCCAGCTTGGGTTTGAAGACCTCAAGCGTGAGGGTCAGCTTGGGGGGAATCACGGTGTTGCTGCTGTCAAGCAACAAGGCTTTGTTGTACGACTGGCTGGCCAGCCGGACATAGACATCACCCAGATTTTCGTGGGCGGTGGCGTAGTTGGGGTTGGTGCGAATCGCCATTTCAAGCGTCACGCGCGCCTTGTCGTACTGGCCCTGGCCCGCGTACAGCACGGCCAGGTTGTTGTACGGCTCGGGAAGTTCGGGGTAGTCCTGGGTGAGCAGCGTGAAGGTGGAAATGGCCTCGGCTGGTTTGCCCAGATTGCGCTGGATGACCCCCTTGAGAAAACGCATTTGGGGGTCGGCGGGTTTGCTGGCCAGGTAACTCTCCACCTTGGCCAGGGCTTCTGTGAACTTGTTCGCGCGCACCAATTGGTTGGTGTCAGCGTATTCGTCAGCCTGGCTTGACAGTGCCGTCAACGCGCCCAGCAGGGCAAGCCAACGCAACGGTTTGTAGATGACTGAACGGGCATGCTTCATGGGTGGATGGGTCCAATAGGGTGGGCTTGACCTGCCAGAAAGCGGGTGAAGGCAGGGCCTTATACTGACGATTATTGTAGCTGAGGGTCGTTGATTGGATAGCCTGCTGGCCACTGCCAGACGAGCCCCATGAACGTGCCGCGCCCTTTTTCTGGCACAGCTTTGCACATCACACCGAATTTGAAAGACCCATGAGTTTGCGCATCTACAACACGCTGTCGCGTGCCGTTGAAACCTTTACACCCCTGCAGCCCGGGCACGTCAGCATGTATGTGTGCGGCATGACCGTGTATGACCTCTGCCACCTGGGCCACGCCCGGGCCATGGTGGCTTTTGACCTGGTGCAGCGCTGGTTCAAGAGCAGTGGCTACGAGGTGCGCTATGTGCGCAACGTCACTGACATTGACGACAAAATCATCAAACGTGCGTTGGAAAACGGTGAAACCATCCGCGCGCTGACCGACCGCATGGTCGATGCGCTGCACCAGGATGCCGACGCCCTGGGCATCGAGCGGCCCACTTTCGAGCCGCGCGCCACCGACTACGTGCCCGCCATGCTCACGCTGATTGGCCAGTTACAAGACAAGGGCCTGGCCTACCAGAGCGGCGACGGCGACGTGAATTTTGCGGTGCGTAAATTTGACGGCTACGGCAAGCTCAGTGGCAAGTCGCTGGATGAGCTGCGTGCCGGTGAGCGCGTGGCGGTGGCCGACGGCAAGACCGATCCACTGGACTTTGTGCTCTGGAAATCGGCCAAACCGGCCGAGCCGGCCGATGCCAAATGGCAAAGTGCCTATGGTGTTGGCCGACCAGGCTGGCACATTGAGTGCTCAGCCATGTGCGGCGAGCTGCTGGGCCAGACGGTGGACATCCATGGCGGCGGTGCCGACCTGCAGTTTCCCCACCACGAAAATGAAATTGCCCAAAGCGAAGGTGCCAACGGCCAGCCTCTGGCGCGTTTCTGGATGCACAACGGTTTTGTCACGCGCGATAACGAAAAAATGTCCAAGAGCTTGGGTAATTTTTTCACCATCCGTGAAATATTGGCCCGCTTTGATGCCCAGACGCTGCGTTTTTTCATCGTGCGCGCCCACTACCGCAGTGCACTGAACTACAGCGATGTGCACCTGGAAGATGCCCGCCAATCGCTCAAGCGCCTCTACACCGCGCTGGCGCTGGTGTCGATGGAGGCGGTCAGCATCGACTGGTCGCAGCCTTTTGCGGCGCGCTTCAAGGCCGCCATGGACGACGACTTCGGCACCCCGGAAGCCGTGGCCGTGCTGTTCGACCTGGCCAGCGAAGTCAACCGCACCCGCTCGGGCACGCTGGCCGGTCTGCTGAAAGCACTGGGTGGCTGCCTCGGGCTGCTACAGGACGACCCGCAAAGCTACCTGCAGTCGGGCACAGGCGTCAGCGAGTCAGACATTGCTCTGCGCATTGCTGAGCGCGCCGCCGCCAAGGCTGCCAAAAACTTTGCCGAGGCTGACCGCATTCGCCAGGAGCTGTTGGCGCTGGGTATTGTGCTGAAAGATGCCGCCAGCGGCACTACCTGGGAAGCAGCCAAATGAGATCGATCAAGTGATGCATGCCGCAGAATCCATGGCCACACCTGCTTATTGGGAAGATGCCTGCAAGCATCTGATGAAAAAGGACCGCGTGATGAAGCGGCTGATTCCGCAGTTTGGGCAGGCCTGCCTGCAAAGTCGTGGCGATGCCTTTGCCACGTTGGCGCGTAGCGTGGTAGGGCAGCAGATATCGGTCAAGGCGGCCCAGACCGTGTGGGATCGCTTTGCCAAGTTGCCGCAGCAGATGACGCCCGCGCACGTGCTCAGGCTCAAGATTGACGACATGCGGGCCGCTGGTTTGAGCGCCCGCAAGGTCGAATACCTGGTCGACCTGTCAATACACTTTGACAGTGGCACGGTGCATGTGGAAGACTGGACAGCAATGGACGACGAGGCCATCATCGACGAACTGGTGGCCATTCGTGGCATTGGCCGCTGGACCGCCGAAATGTTTTTGATTTTTCATTTGATGCGCCCCAACGTGTTGCCGCTGGATGATGTGGGTCTGATCAACGGCATCAGCAAAAGCTATTTTTCGGGCGAAGTGGTCAGCCGCAGTGATGCGCGCGAGGTGGCGCTGGCCTGGGCACCGTACCGCACCGTTGCAACTTGGTATATTTGGCGCTCGTTGGATCCGGCGCCGGTTGAATACTGAAGCCTTGCGGGTCAGATCTTTAGCTCTGACCCCAACTGATCGTCGGATGTTGGCTGTCAGCCTTGCGGGTCAGATCTTTAGCTCTGACCCCAATTGACTGTCGGATGTTGGATCTCGCCCTTGCGGGGCAGACTTTTATGAATAGATGAAGCGGAGTTGTTGTGGCTAAAAAAACTTTCCTCGATTTCGAGAACCCGATCGCTGAGCTGGAAAACAAGATTGAAGAGCTGCGCTACGTGCAGACCGAGTCGGCGGTCGATATTTCAGCTGAAATCAGCCAGCTGGCCAAGAAAAGCCAGCAGCTCACCAAAGACATTTACAGCGACTTGACCCCTTGGCAAATCACCAAGATTGCGCGCCACGCCGAGCGGCCCTACACCATGGACTATGTGAACGAGCTGTTCACCCATTTTGTCGAATTGCATGGTGACCGCCACTTCGCCGACGACCTCAGCATCGTGGGTGGCCTGGCCCGCTTTAACGGCACCCCCTGCATGGTGATTGGCCAGCAAAAAGGCCGCGACACGCGCGAACGCGCCTCCCGCAACTTTGGCATGTGCAAGCCCGAGGGCTATCGCAAGGCCCTGCGGCTCATGAAAACTGCCGAAAAGTTCAAGCTGCCGGTGTTCACTTTTGTCGACACGCCTGGCGCCTACCCCGGCATCGACGCCGAAGAGCGCGGCCAGTCTGAGGCCATTGGCCGCAACATTTTCGAGATGGCGCAGCTTGAGGTGCCGGTCATCGTCACCATCATCGGCGAGGGCGGCTCGGGTGGCGCGCTGGCGATCTCGGTTGGTGACCAGGTTTTGATGTTGCAGTATTCGATTTACTCGGTGATCAGCCCCGAAGGGTGTGCTTCCATTTTGTGGAAAACTTCCGAGAAAGCCCAGGAGGCGGCGGACGCGCTGGGCATCACCGCGCACCGCCTCAAAGCCCTGGGCGTGATCGACAAGATCGTCAACGAGCCGGTCGGCGGCGCACACCGTGACCCCAAGCAAATGGCCGCCTTTCTCAAGCGCGCCCTGACCGATGCCTTCCGTCAGGTCAGCGACCTCAAGGTCGATGACCTGTTGGCGCGGCGTTACGAGCGTCTGCAAAGCTATGGCCGCTTCACCGACACCAAAACCACGGGCAAATAAGCGGCCGTCATGCTATGACACGCTCGTTTGAGCAGGCCATAGCCGTGTTTGCGCCGGCGTTGCCATTGGCGGTGGCTTACAGCGGGGGTGCCGATTCCACCGCCCTGCTGCTGGCTTGCGTGCGCAAATGGCCGGGTCAGGTGGTGGCGGTCCATGTGCACCATGGCTTGCAGGCTGCCGGTGACGACTTCGAGCACCATTGCCGGCGTGTTTGTGCCGAACTGCAGGTGCCGCTGATGGTGCAAAAAGTCGATGCCCGCCACGCACCCGGGCAAAGTCCCGAAGCTGCGGCGCGTCTGGCACGCTACCAGGCCATTGATGCGCTGGCCCTGCACGGGCAGGCTGCCATTCAAACCATCGCCATCGCGCAGCACGCCGACGATCAGGTGGAAACCTTGCTGTTGGCGCTCAGCCGGGGCGCTGGCCTGCCGGGCCTCAGCGCCATGGCCGCACAGTGGCAGCGCGCCGGCCTGAGCTACTGCCGGCCCTTGCTGGAGGTCAGCAGTGCTGCCATTCGGGACTGGTTGCAAGCACAGGGCGCTGCTTTCATCGAAGACCCCAGCAATGGCGACGAACGTTTCACCCGCAACCGCATCCGCGCCCGCCTGTTGCCCGCGCTGCAAGCCTGTTTTCCGCAGTTTCGCGCTACCTTTGCCCGCAGCAGCCGGCATGCCGCGCAGGCCCAGGCACTGTTGCAAGAGGTGGCGGCCGAAGACCTGGCGCGCATCGGCGCACTGCCCGACATCAAGGCCCTGCAGGGCCTGAGTCAAGCGCGGCTGGCCAATGTGTTGCGCCACTGGTTGCTACAGGCCCATCAGGTCACGCCCACCAGTGCCCAATTGGACGCCTTGATGGTTCAGGTTGCGGCTTGCCGTACCCGGGGTCACCAGGTGCACCTGAAGGTGGGCCTGGGCTTTTGTGTCAGGCGTGGGAAAGTCCTCGATTGGTACAATCCACACCCTTTGCAACCCTCTCCAAACCTTTCATGTCCCTGATTGTTCATAAATACGGCGGCACCTCGATGGGCTCTACCGAGCGCATCAGCAATGTTGCCAAACGCGTCGCCAAATGGGCCCGCGCCGGCCACCAGATGGTGGTGGTGCCCAGCGCCATGAGCGGCGAAACCAACCGCCTGCTGGCCTTGGCCAAAGAACTGGCACCGTCGACCCAGACCGATGCCTACGGTCGCGAGCTTGACATGCTGGCTGCTACCGGCGAACAGGCCTCCAGCGCCTTGCTGGCCATTGCGCTGCAAGCCCAGGGCCTGGAGTCGGTCAGCTATGCCGGTTGGCAGGTGCCCATTCGCACCAACAGCGCCTACACCAAGGCCCGTATCGAATCCATCGACGACAAAAAAGTGCGTGCTGACCTGAACGCTGGCCGTGTTGTGATCGTCACTGGCTTCCAGGGGCTGGACGAGCTAGGCAACATCACCACGCTGGGTCGGGGTGGCTCCGACACCTCGGCGGTGGCCGTGGCAGCCGCCATGAAAGCCGACGAATGCCTGATCTACACCGATGTGGACGGCGTCTACACCACCGACCCGCGTGTGGTGCCTGAGGCGCGCCGACTGCAAACGGTCAGCTTTGAAGAAATGCTGGAGATGGCCTCCATGGGCTCCAAGGTGCTGCAAATCCGCTCGGTGGAGTTTGCCGGCAAATACAAGGTCAAACTGCGTGTGCTGTCGAGCTTCACGCCGTGGGACATCGACATCAACGAAGAAGCCAAATCTGGCACCCTGATCACTTTTGAGGAAGACGAAAACATGGAGCAAGCCATCGTTTCTGGCATCGCATTTACCCGCGACGAGACCAAAATTTCTGTGCTGGGCGTACCCGATAAGCCCGGTATTGCGTACCAGATTCTGGGTGCCGTGGCCGACGCCAACATCGAAGTCGACATGATCATCCAGAACATCAGCAAGGACGGTAAAACCGACTTCAGCTTTACCGTGAACCACGGCGACTATGCCAAGGCCATGGACCTGCTGAAAAACGTGGTGGTGCCCAAGCTGGGTGCGCAAGAAGTGGTGGGTGACACCAAGATCTGCAAGGTGTCGATCGTCGGCATCGGCATGCGTAGCCACGTGGGTGTGGCCAGCACCATGTTCCGCGTGCTCGCCGAAGAAGGCATCAACATTCAGATGATTTCCACCAGCGAGATCAAGACCTCGGTGGTCATTGACGAAAAGTACATGGAACTCGCGGTGAAGGCGCTGCACAATGCTTTTGGCCTGGATCAGGCCCCAGCCTGATAAAAGCCCCGAAGTCGTGACATAATCGCGGCTCTGATTTTAAGGAATCGTGACCGAGTGGCCGAAGGTGCTCCCCTGCTAAGGGAGTATGGGGTGTAGAGCCTCATCGAGAGTTCGAATCTCTCCGATTCCGCCAAACCTGAAAAACCCTTGCAAAACAACAACTTGCAAGGGTTTTTTTTCGCTCGTCCCAAGCTGAGGTGAAGATTTTAGGATATTAAAATACCTTAAAACATCACTTAAATGTGCCCGAGTGTCCCCGTTTTGTCCCCGCACTGTCCCCGTTTTGTCCTCGTACTTGCCTTTTGAGTGTCCCCGTTTTGTCCCCGTTTGTAAGTTTTGACTGAAATCCAAGTTTTTTGACGACAAGGCAGATTTTTTGACGATGCTTTCAGCCCGCGATCTATTCGTTGAACCAAGCCAATCCTGCAAAACGCCCGGCTTGTTGTGTCCCATATGGGTACCCATCACTATCGCAGCGCCCAAGGTCAGGGTGCCGCTCATCAGGGATGTCATTTGAAAACCCCATTAATGACGAGGTTTCGACGCAAAAGCAGGTCTGGATTTGGGCCAAGGCGTTCGAGGGCGGGGCAGATGTAATCAAACGTCTGGACAGCGGCTTGTTGCGCACCGAATTCTGAGAGTTGCTCCGGGCTTGCCCGGCAGATTCTGGGTGCTGGATTCGAGCCTCTTTCAACTGCTGGCCTGGCCAGCCCGGGGCGCTCAATAAGGGCAGTGCTGCCTGTTGTGGCTGGAATGCTCCCGCAGGTCACGACCCCAGCCCCAACAGGCGCAACTCCCCTTAGCCGCTGGGCTTATCCCTGACTGCCACGCACGGTGCGCGCACCCTGCTGATAGACCCACAGTACCTGGCGTAGTCAGAGGCCCACAGGTGTGTGCCTGTGGGTTCGCTGCTGTCGTGCATTGGGTCGGTCGCCACGCTTTCTGAGTCCCGTCGCCTAGGTTGCACTGTAGTGCGAGCCGGTCTTGCTGCAGGGGCTTTCGCGGCATAAAGCCGGCAGCACCTGATGCCAGTCACTGGCGTGTACGAGCACTGGGCACTGCCTTTTTATTCCACGTCCCCCAAAGCAACGCCGCTTGCAGTCACTGCGTGTCACCAAGCAGCTCGCCCTTGGTCGCACTGCATGCCACCCCCGTACGGCGAAAGAACTCAGTGAATCGATGGCAATTTAACCACCCAAGGACAACTCCATGACAGCAACAAACCAATCCACTCTCGAATTCGGCTCTGAATTTTGTAATACGATGGTGGGTAAGACCAGTGCCACCAAGGGCCGCAGTGGCTGGGAGTGCAAGACAGATGTGGAGCTCGGGCACTTGCGCTTGTTGCGCATCACGACAAGCAAGTCTGATCGTAGCGGTGTCACTACAAGCGCCCGTGTCTTCCATCGAGAAAGCGGCGGATTGCTCAGAACCGAGCTGTTTGGCGACTTCAGCAAATGCTGCGCATCAAACTCGGCACTGCGCTGCCTGGAAAAAACGGTGGCCGCTCAACATTTGTGTGTTTTACAGACTCTGAACCACCTCAAGAGCGAG
>JAQSDS010000342.1 GCA_029946045.1 Rhodoferax sp. | reverse complement strand
ACGCTGGCCGCGTTTGCCGCCGCCAGCTATCTCGACCCGCAAGCCTCGGGCGTGCTGCAGTACACCACCAGCAGCGCGTTGTTGCAGCAGCGGCTGGGCGTTCAGCCAAAAACCGCCGCCAACTGACTACTTCCCCACCAGCTGATTAAACTTGTCGGCCTCGAAGTGCTCCTGCGTGGCGGCATCCAGCGGCACGATGGAGGCGACCTGGCGCGGGCAATTGAGCTGTTCGATGGCTTTCCAGATCATGGCGATCTGGTGCTCATGGGTGGCGGCGTTGTCGATCAGGCCGCGCATGGCCTGGCTCAGCGGGTCATCGTTTTGCGTCACACCGTAAGCCGAAAACCCCATCTTGGAAGCCACCTCCTCGCGTTTGACATCGAGCTCGGCCTGGATGATGCGTGCCGGGTTGCCCACGGCGGTGGCACCTGCGGGCACCGGTTTGGTCACCACCGCGTTGGAGCCCACCTTGGCGCCGTCGCCCACGGTAAAACCGCCCAGCACCTGCGCGCCCGCACCCACCACCACGCCGCGGCCCAAAGTGGGGTGGCGCTTGGTGCCCTTGTAAAGCGAGGTGCCACCCAGCGTCACGCCCTGGTAAATGGTGCAACCGTCGCCAATTTCGGCCGTTTCGCCCACCACCACGCCCATGGCATGGTCAAAAAACACGCGCTCGCCAATCTTGGCGCCAGGGTGGATCTCGATGCCGGTCAAAAAACGCGCCAGGTGCGAAATAAACCGCCCCAGCCATTTGAAACCATGGGTCCAGCAAGCGTGCGCCAGCCGGTGCAGCAACACCGCATGCACGCCGGGGTAGCAGGTCAGCACTTCCCAGAAACTGCGGGCCGCCGGGTCGCGCTCCAGAATGCATTGAACGTCGGATTTAAGTCTTGAAAACATGGGGTGAGTTTATTCGCTACCGAACCGCGTCGTCACTGCGAGCGCAACGTGGCTGTCCATGGATTCAGAAGTCATGGATTCGGCTTCCTTGCTACGTCATCATCATCTGGGCAATGCCACGCAGAATGTGGATTTCTTCTTGGGTGACGGCGGCGCGGTTGAACAGCTGGTTCAGCCGTGGCATGAGTTTTTTGGGCGATTGCGGGTCCAGGAAGCCAATGCTGGTCAGCCCCTGCTCCAGGTGCGCCAGCATGCCGGCCACTTGCGCGGCGTCGGCCAGCACCGGCTCGCTGGTGGCGGGCTGCACCGGGTAGCCACTCAGCGCCTCGCGCCAGTCATAGGCAATCACCTGCAGCGCTGCGGCTAGGTTAAGCGAGCCAAACTTGGGGTTGCTCGGAATGCTCAGGCAGGCATGGCAGCGGTAAACGTCATCGTTGGCCATGCCAAACCGCTCCGAACCAAACAAAAAAGCCACGCCAGTCTGACTGACATCGGGGGCTTTTAGCAGCGCATCAAAGTGCGCGCGCGGTGCGACTGTGGGCGGGCCGAAGTCGCGCGGGGTCATGGCGGTGGCGCACAAGTGCGTCATCCCAATCAGCGCTTCGTCAAGTGTGGCCACGATGCGGGCATTCTTGAGCACGTCAAGGGCGCCGCTGGCACGCTGAATGGTTTCTTCGCGGTTGAGCACATTGGGCCAACGCGGTGCCACCAGCACCAGGTCGTCGAAACCCATGGTCTTCATGGCGCGGGCAGCTGCGCCGACATTGCCGGCGTGGCTGGTCTGAATCAGGATAAATCGCGTCTGCATGGGTGAGCCTAAACAGGAGCCGTTAAAATAGTGCCATTGTCGCTGCCCGCATCGCCGGGCAGAGCAGCCGTTCATCCATCACACAGACTCAGGCCCGATCCGTCCGTCTTACACAACTTATATGTCACTTTCAAACCTGCACCCCATGGTCAACGTGGCCGTCAAAGCCGCACGCGCAGCCGGCGCCATCATCAACCGCGCCGCGCTCGACGTCGAGTCGGTCCGCGTTTCCCAAAAGCAGGTCAATGACTTTGTCACCGAGGTCGACCACGCCTCCGAAGAAATCATCATCGAAACCTTGCTGGGCGCCTACCCCGGCCACGCCATCTGGGCCGAAGAATCAGGCCGCGTGCACGGCGCGCAAGACTCCGAATTTGTCTGGATCATCGACCCGCTCGACGGCACCACCAACTTCATCCACGGCCTGCCCGTTTATTGCGTCAGCATTGCGCTGGCGGTCAAGGGCAAGGTCGAACAGGCGGTCATTTACGACCCCAGCCGCAACGACCTGTTTACCGCCACCAAGGGCCGCGGCGCCTACCTCAACAACCGCCGCCTGCGCGTCGCCAAACGCACCCGCCTGCAAGAATGCCTGATCTCCACCGGCTTCCCCTACCGCCCCGAAGACGACATCAACACCTACTTGCGCCTGATGGGCGACATGATGCAACGCACCGCCGGCCTGCGCCGCCCCGGTGCCGCTGCGCTCGACCTGGCCTACGTTGCAGCTGGCTTCACTGACGGCTTTTTTGAACTCGGCCTGCAACCCTGGGACGTGGCTGCGGGATCGCTGCTGATCACCGAGGCCGGCGGCCTGGTCGGCAACTTCTCGGGCGACGCCAATTTTCTGGAACAAAGAGAATGCATGGCCGCCAACCCGCGCATTTACGGCCAGATGGTGGCCATTCTTGGCAAATACAGCAAATTTGCCGCCGCCGGTGACAAAGCCGCCGTGCGCGAAGCCGTGGCCGAGCTGGCCAGGGCGCAATAACAACCCTGCCCCGTCAGTTTTTGTGGCAGCGGCTCCCTCGCCGCGAATGGCCCCGACCTGGATGGTCTTACCTGCGCCTGGCCGAGCGCACGCCGGGTAACTCGGCGACCAGGCCTAGCACTTTATGAAGGCGG
>JAQSDS010000341.1 GCA_029946045.1 Rhodoferax sp. | reverse complement strand
CTCGCGCAGCGACCCCGACCGACGGGCGATTGCTCTGACCCCAACTGATTAGAAAAACGTCTCTAAATTGCTGCATTGCAACAAAAAACGCTTGCGCTGCCCCGGGATAACCCTATAATTCCAACCATGCTGCACTGCAACATAAACCGGGTTTCACTCAGTTTCGGCGCAGATACCCTTTACTTAACTTTCTGGAGAATTGAATATGCTGACCGTAGAACAAGTGCTGGCCTCACAAAAAGCCAACGTCGAAACCCTGTTGGGCCTGACTGCCAAAGCCTTTGAAGGCGTGGAAAAGATTGTTGAACTCAACCTGAGCGCTTCCAAAGCCGCTCTGGCTGAAACTGGCGACACCGCCAAGGCCATGTTGAGCGTGAAAGACGCACAGGAACTGTTGGCACTGCAATCTGGCTTGCTGCAACCCCTGGCTGAAAAGACCGCTGCTTACAGCCGTCACCTGTACGAAATCGCGACTGGCGCTTCCAGCGAATTCACCAAGGCTTTCGAAGGCCAGGCTGCTGAAGCCCAGCAACAATTTGCTGGTCTGATCGAAGCTGCTGCCAAGAACGCTCCTGCCGGTTCTGAAACTGCAGTGGCCGTGATGAAGAGCTCGGTGGCTGCTGCTACCAACGCCCTCGAGTCCGTGCAAAAGGCTGTCAAGCAAGCAACCGAAGTGGCAGAAGCCAACTTCAATGCCGTGGCTTCCACTGCCACCGCCAAGCCTGCCGCCAAAAAGCGCTAATTAATTCAACCAAGCAAGCTGAACGTTAAAAATTTTTTAGGGCTTTGATCCTAAAACCAAGGGGAAACCCTGACTTGCTTGGTATGATTTGAATCATTGAAAACGAAAGTTTTCTAACCGTTGTCTCCTCGGGTCCTTTCGAAACCTTCAGGTTCAGGGACTCCTTAAGGGTTGGTCGCAAGATCAACCCTTTTTTTTATCTTTTTTCAGCTCACGTGGGTGCATTGGTGATGGTTCCGGTCAGGCTTCCACTTAGCAGTTCAGGCAAGCGATCCTTCGACATCTTGAAACCACTGGCCTGAGCATGGCCGCCACCGCCCATGCTGGCTGCCAGGGGGATGCAATTGAAATCCTGTTTGGAGCGCAGACCGCACTTGACCACCGCTTTACTGTCTGCACTCCAGAGCAAGGCAAACGTGCCCGATTTCTGACACAGCAAATCTCCCACCAGACTGTGAAACACCCCGGGGGCATTGACCATCAAGCCAGCCACGCCATTGAAGACGACGGGGCTAGCGGCTTCGGCAATTAAATCGGCCAGCTTGGCAAATTTTTCATCCATGGCCTGACCACGTTCAATGAACTCGGCCAATTGCGCTGCATCCATATAAGCAATTTGCTGCCAGCGGGAAAAATCGAACGGCTCCATGTCGAGGGCCGCCAAAAAACCAGCGCTTTCCGGGTACTGCCAGACCCAAATGTCACGGTCCTCGACAAAACGCACCAGATCTGGCACCGACTGATCCGGATGAAAAAACTCCCAAGCCAGCCGTGCCCCCGACTTTTTCATATCAAAGTGCACCACCCCGCAGCGGCACGCAAAGCCAGTGAGTTTTTCGGCTGCGCTCAGGTGGTGGTCCAACATGACCAACTTGGCAACACGTTCTTCCATGGCGCGCAAAATATCTTTGCCAAAAGAAAAGTCCAGGATGTAGACCGCGCGCCCGTCCAGCGCCGGCAAGTCGTCCAGCGAGCGGACATCGCCATGGTCCAGCGCCAGGAATTCGGCCTGACCCTGGTAATAAATCCAGGCCGCGAGCGCCGCTGCAAAACCGTCCGGGCAGGTGCGACCGTGGTAGATGACGAGGGGCCGCGGGTCATTGGGATCGGGCTTGACCAGCAAGCGCAGGGGCAATAAGGATTTCATAGGCTAAATATAATTGACTTATGAGTGTAGACAATAACCCGACAATTTTCACTGGCTTTGCCGAACCCGACGCACAACAGTTTGATGCCTGGTCGCACCAGCCACTTTTGGTGTCAATGGAACAAGGCAACATCGACTGGCCCAGCTCCTGCCGCAATGGTACCTGCCGCACCTGTTACAGCAAATTGGAGAGCGGCCAGGTTCGCTACGAAATCGACTGGCCGGGTTTAAGTGCCGAAGAAAAAGAAGAAGGCTATGTGCTGCCCTGTGTCGCCTACCCCTGCTCGGATGTGGTGTTACGACACGAAGCCTTTTAAGCTCCACGTGATGAACGCAAGTCGGGGCGCGGGATTTTTTTGAACCTGATTTTTCGGTCCAGCTCGATCGCATCTTTTTTGACCTGGCGCTGGGCGTCGAGCGTTTTCCCCACGGCCAGCCATTGGGCAAATTCATCTGGCGTTTCCAGCGTCGTGCGGCCGATCACACCTGAGCGAAAGTCGTAAATTGCAATCTCGGCGGCTTTTTGCAGATTGATCTTTTTGCCACCCTGCAACGCACCACGCTGACGACCAATAGCCTCCAGCAACAGCTCGTCTGTCAGTTCGGCCACCCCCGTGAGCTTGAAGCGCGCCTCCAGCAAGGCCAGGTAATGCGTTTTTAAATAGTCCAGCAGTTCCAGCGCTACTTCTTGTTCATCAAATGCGTTGCGGCCCACCGCGCCGCTGGCGGCCAGGTTGTAGCCGCTCTTGGCCACAATGATGCGAGGCCACAACATGCCCGGCGTGTCATAGAGATAAAAATCGTCGGCCAGGCTGATGCGCTGCTCTAGCTTGGTGACACCTGCCTCGTCGCCGGTTTTAGCGGCACGCTTGGCGGTGAGCGTGTTGATCAGTGTCGATTTGCCAACGTTTGGAATACCGCAGATCAACACGCGCATGGGCTTGA
>JAQSDS010000340.1 GCA_029946045.1 Rhodoferax sp. | reverse complement strand
TGCCCGAAACCAGGCGCAGCCGCTGGCCAATCCACCGCCGAACGCAGCTCGCGCTGACCCGACGCGATCAAGCGCGCAGCACGCATCACGCCGGCGTGGGTCAGCCACACCTGCGACCTGTCCGCCAGACCCGCCGCCATGGCGCCATCCCACACCTCCGCAACACGGCCCATGAAGTCGGCCACACATTCCCCACCACCTGCACGGTGGCGCCAAAAATCGTTGGTCCAGGCCTCCAGGTCAGCAGGTGGCAACGCGTCCCAGCGCTGACCCTCCCAGCTGCCAAAGTTCATCTCGGCCAACCGCACCTCGGTGTGGAGGCACACATCAGGTCGCAAAGCCTGCAGGGCCTGGGCCAGTTGCTGGCAGCGCAGCAGCGGTGACACTTGCAACCGACACCCGGGCGGCAGGCGCTGTGCCAACCCTTGGGCCGCTTGCTGGGTGGCCAGCACTTCGGCCGGCACATCCAGTGCGCCATAACAGACGCCGGGCGCAATCACAGGCTGTGCATGGCGCACCAGCCAGATCACAGGCTCAACCCCAGCCCCAGGTAAAACGCGACTTCGCAGACCTGCTGCGTGGCCCCCAGGCAGTCGCCGGTGAAACCACCCAAACGTCGCCAAAACCAGCGCGTCAGCACGGCCCAGGCCAGCCCGCAAGCCATGAGCGCATTGAACAAGGCCTGCAGCAAACCAGCATCGGTGACATGGATGGCGATGTAAGCTGTTTCTGACTGCACAAAGACCACCCAGGCCAGCGCCAGGCCACACCAGAGCCCGCCGGCGCACAAGGCCCACACGCTGATTTGATCGGCCAGCGGTTTGGACTTGGAACCTGCGGCATCACCCACATGTGCCAGCAGACGAATGGTCAACAGCGGCCAGGTGCGCGAAACCACATGGGCGACAAACAGCGCAGCCACCATCAGCGGCGCGCTGATGTCACCCAGCAGCGTCAGCAAGGCCACCTTGCACAGCAACACCAGCACCACAGCAATGGCACCAAAAGCACCAACCCGCGAGTCCTTCATGATGACCAACGCCCGGTCGCGGTCGGCACTGCCGCCCAGCCCATCGGCCACGTCCGCCAAACCGTCTTCGTGAAACGCGCCTGTCAGCAACACCCCCAGGGCGGTGCCCAACGCCGCAGCCACCAGCGGTGCAGAACCGGTGGGCGGCAGCCAGGCCAGCAAGCCAGCGGTCAACAGTGCCAGCAAGCCACCGACCAACACCCCGACCCCTGGGAAATGGCCGGCGCTGGCACGCAACATGGCCGGACTGAACCCCACCCAATCGGCCAGCCGCCCAGTGACCGGTATGCGGGTAAAAAACTGCAGACTCAGCAAATAGTGGCGAATGAATTGAAGCAAAAAGAAAGGCATGCGCTTGGCCAAAAAATGGACACCAGTCGGCGTCAAAAAAAGTGTCCAAGACTATCAGTTTTTTGAGCGCCAATAGCCTTACGCGCCACGGTTTTGCTGACTTCAAACCGCACGGCGCTGCGCGCATGCTGTTAGCATTTTCCCAATTCAACCACGCATAGGGGTAAAACATGACCGAAGACAGTCGCTGCTGCGGCACGGGCACCTGCCTGATTGATGCCCACGGACGCTGCTGGTGCGGCCAGCAATGGGACGGCGAACAAATGCGCCACCCGGCTCAGGAAAACCATGAAACCGAGGCCGAATCAACGGGTCTGACTGACGGGGCACCCAGCGCCGAAGCCGATTAAAAACAACCATCCGATCCACGTTATCCAGCGGCAGACTCTGCAGCCGTTTTTTCTGATACCCCGGCAGACTCGAAACTGGCCATCTCGCGCAGCATGGCGCAGGCCGCTTGCAGCAGTGGCCAGGCCAGCGCCGCGCCCGAGCCCTCCCCCAAGCGCAAGCCCAAATCGAGCAAAGCTTGTACACCTAAATGCTGCAGCATGAATTCATGGCCGCGCTCACCCGAGCGATGGGCAAACACACAAGCTTGCAGTACCTGTGGCTGCAAAGCATGGGCCACCAGCACCGCGCTGCTGGCGATGAAACCATCGACCACAATCACCCGGCGCTCGTGGGCTGCCTGGAGCACGGCACCGACCATGGTGGCGATCTCGAAACCACCGAATGCAGCCAAGGCGTCCAGCGGCTCGGTGGCATTTGGGTGGCGCGCCAGCACCTCGCGCAGGACGGCGGTCTTGCGCTGCACGGCTTCAAAGTCCAGGCCGGTGCCCGCGCCGGTGCAAACTTCAATGTCGAGCCCCGCCAGACGCGCCAGCAACAACGATGCCGCCGATGTGTTGCCAATGCCCATCTCACCCAGCAAAAGCGCATTGCCGGGCAAGGTCTTGACCAGATTCATGCCGTTTTCCATCGCCTGCTGGCATTGCAGCGGGCTCATCGCCGCCTGCTCAGACGAATCAGCCGTGCCCTGTTCGGCACCGCCCACCTTGCACACTTTCAGCCCCGGGCGCACGGCACCGGCAGGCAACCCAGCCAGAAAATCATGCCTGACACCACAGTCCACCACCGTCAGGGAAATCTGGTTGAGACGCGCAAACACACTCACCGCCGCGCCACCAGCGAGAAAATTTTCCACCATCTGCCAACTCACATCCTGCGGAAATGCCGAGATGCCGCGGCGCACCAGCCCGTGGTCACCGGCAAACACGACCAGTTGCGGATCTATCAGCGCGGGGCTGGTTGTGCCCAGAATTTCGCCCAACTGCAGCGCCAGCGCTTCAAGTCGCCCCAGCGAGCCCAGTGGCTTGGTCTTGTGGTCTAACTTATGCTGCAGCGCTTGGTTCAGGGTCGTGCACGCTAGTTCGCTCAGGGTGGGAAGTGTGATCATG
>JAQSDS010000339.1:9745-27567 GCA_029946045.1 Rhodoferax sp. | reverse complement strand
GGCATGCAAATGCTGCTGGATCACAGCCAAGAGGGCGACACGCCTGGCTTGGGCCTGATTCATGGCGATGTCATCAAGTTTGAGCTTGTGGGCCAGTTGCAAGCGGATGGCAGTCGTTACAAGGTGCCGCAAATGGGCTGGAACCAGGTTTGGCGCAAGAATCACGGTGCGGCACCTCACGCGGTGTGGGGTGACGTTCCTGATGGCAGTTATTTTTACTTCGTTCACAGCTTTTATGCCAAACCGTCGGATCTTCGCCACAGCGTGGGTGAAACCGACTATGGCCAGCGCTTTAGTTCTGCCATTGCACGTGATAATATTTTTGCTACTCAATTCCACCCCGAAAAAAGCGCTGAACACGGCTTGAGCCTGTACCGTAACTTCCTTCACTGGAATCCTTAAGTTCACTTTCATACCATTCGTGCTGCGCTAGCCGAAGTCCATTTATCCCCTCTCACCGAAGCATCATGCTTTTAATACCAGCCATTGATCTTAAAGACGGCCATTGTGTGCGCCTGCAACAAGGCGACATGACACTCTCCACCACCTTTAGCGAAGAGCCTTCGGTGATGGCACGCAGTTGGGTTGACAAAGGCGCGCGCCGGGTCCATCTTGTGGATCTGAACGGTGCCTTCGCCGGACAACCTAAAAATGAGGCGGCTATTCGCAAGATTCTCAAAACCATTGGCAGCGAAGTTGATGTTCAGTTGGGTGGCGGCATACGTGACCTGGACACGATTGAACGCTACCTGGATGCTGGATTGCGTTACGTCATCATTGGAACGGCAGCGGTACGTAATCCGGGGTTTTTGCAGGATGCCTGCACGGCCTTTGGTGGCCACATCATCGTTGGTCTGGATGCGAAAGACGGCAAGGTCGCCACCGATGGCTGGAGCAAACTGACCCGGCACGATGTGATTGACCTGGCCAAGAAGTTTGAAGACTTTGGTGTTGAATCCATTATTTACACGGACATCGGTCGTGACGGCATGCTCACTGGCATCAATATCGAAGCAACCGTGCGCTTGGCGCAGGCCCTTACCATTCCTGTGATTGCCTCGGGCGGTCTGTCCAATCTTGCTGATATCGAGGCCTTGTGTGCGGTTGAAGACGAAGGCGTTGAAGGTGTGATTTGTGGGCGTGCCATTTACAGTGGCGATCTCGACTTTGAAGCCGCGCAAGAGCGGGCTGATGAGCTCAACGGTTGATCGGTAGACTTCTCTGTGCTAGCCAAACGCATCATTCCCTGTCTGGATGTCACAGGCGGACGGGTTGTCAAAGGAGTTAATTTTGTCGAATTGCGCGACGCTGGCGACCCGGTAGAAATAGCTGCGCGTTACAACGAGCAGGGCGCTGACGAACTCACTTTTTTGGACATCACCGCGACCTCCGATGGCCGTGATTTGATTCTGCACATCATTGAAGCCGTAGCCAGCGAGGTCTTCATCCCACTGACGGTCGGTGGTGGTGTGCGTAGCGTGGATGATGTGCGCCGCCTGCTGAACGCTGGTGCTGATAAAACCAGTTTTAATTCGGCGGCCATTGCCAACCCACAAGTCATTCGAGAGGCATCCCGAAAATATGGTGCCCAGTGCATTGTGGTTGCCATTGATGCCAAGCGACGTGTCGGCGCTGATGTCCATCGCTGGGATGCACAAGGTCTGCCCGCAGGCGAAGGTTGGGACGTTTATAGTCATGGCGGGCGCAAAAATACCCATCTGGATGCCGTGTCCTGGGCGCGACAGATGGCAGAGTTTGGTGCCGGAGAAATTTTGCTCACCAGCATGGACCGTGACGGTACCAAGGCCGGTTTTGATTTGGCCTTGACCCGTGCTGTCAGTGATGCTGTCGGCGTGCCTGTCATCGCCTCGGGCGGCGTTGGCACCTTGGACCACCTCGCCGACGGCATACAACTTGGCGGCGCCGATGCGGTGCTGGCCGCCAGCATCTTTCACTATGGCGAGTTCACCGTCGCACAGGCCAAAGCCCATATGGCTGCGCGCGGCATTCCGGTAAGAATCTGATTTCTGTGGCTCGCCAAATCATCGACAATCTGGCCATGAACTGGTTAGACACGATCAAATGGGATGCTCAAGGCCTCATTCCGGCCATCGCGCAAGAGCAGGACAGTGGCGACGTCTTGATGATGGCCTGGATGAACCGGGAAGCCCTGCAAAAAACGGCCGAGTTGGGACGGGCGGTCTACTTCAGCCGCTCGCGTAACAAACTGTGGTTCAAGGGTGAAGAATCCGGACATGTGCAAACTGTCCATGAAATTCGCCTTGACTGTGATCAAGATGTGGTTTTGCTCAAGGTCACCCAGACTGGTCACACGCCCGGATTGGCTTGCCACACGGGCAGGCACAGCTGTTTTTACAGCGTGTACGACAATGGCACCTGGAAAGTCGTCGATCCCGTCCTGAAAGACCCTCAAACCATCTACAAAGCTTGATGCGCCCTGATACAAATTCTGTTGATTCCCTGGCTGCTCTGGCCGCTGTCATCACGTCCCGTTTACCAGCCCATGGTGGCAATCCGGAGACCAGTTATGTGGCCAGGCTGTTGCACAAAGGTCCCGACGCTTTTCTGAAAAAGATCGGCGAAGAAGCCACAGAGGTCGTGATGGCCGCCAAAGATGCTGACCATGGCGGCAACAAAACCAAGATCGTCCAGGAAGTAGCCGACCTATGGTTTCACTGCATGGTTGCCCTGGCGCACTACGGCCTGAGTCCCGCAGACGTTGTTGCCGAACTGTTGCGCCGTGAGGGCACCAGCGGCCTCGAAGAGAAAGCCATGCGCAAGGTCGGCCAGCGTGAGTCGCAAGAGCAGGAAAACGCGTCATGACCGAGGACTTCACTACGCCCAAGCCCCCAAATGATGGAGCTGTATGGCGCGAACTTGACGTGCAAACGCTCAACGGACTCAATGCGTGGGGCACGGTCAGCTATGTCCTGCATCTGATTGTGGCGGTGGGGGCCTTGATTCCGGGTGGCCAATTTGGGCCTATGCTGCTCATCGTTGCGCTGGTGATCGACCTGGTCAAGCGCGGCGATGCAGCAGGCAGCTGGCATGCCACGCATTTCAGTTGGCGCATTCGCACCGTCATCATTGCGGCACTGCTTTATTTGCTCACAGCGCCGCTGTGGTTGCTTTTTTTCCTGCCCGGCTGGTTGGCCTGGTTGGCTATATCGGTCTGGTTCTTGTACCGAATTGTCAGCGGTATGGTGCGCATGAACAAAGGTTTGCCAATGGAGATGCCAGCATGATCGAGCAGGTGGTTCACAGTGATCCGGATTGTCTCTTTTGCAAGATAGTGGCGGGGAAAATTCCCTCCAGACTGGTTTATCAGGACGTGGAACTCTATGCGTTCCACGATATTCACCCGTGGGCCCCAGTGCATTTTTTGCTTATTCCCAAGCTGCACATACCTTCCATGGCCCTGCTCACTGATGCGCATGCTTCAATGATGGGGCGCATGATGGTCTTGATCCCCAAACTTGCCATGCAAGAAGGCTGCAACCCTTATCCAGAGGGCGGTTTTCGGATGCTGGCCAATACCGGTGCCGAAGGCGCCCAGGAAGTCCATCACCTGCATGTACACGTGATGGGCGGTCCGCGTCCTTGGTTACGGGGTTAAATTTTTCTTTCTCGGTGTGCCATTCCGGTGTGCCTATTAAAATCCAACGATTCTTTAGGAGCGCATGATGGGTTCATTTTCTATTTGGCATTGGTTGATCGTTCTGTTGATCGTCGTTATGGTGTTTGGCACCAAGAAACTTAAAAACATGGGCAGCGATCTCGGCGGCGCTGTCAAGGGTTTCAAGGACGGTATGAAAGAAGGCGGCGCTGCGCCGGACGATAAAGCTGCTGATGTGGCAAAAGTTAGCAACGTTGCAGCTGCCGACAAGACGACGATCGACGTTGAAGCCAAGCAAAAGTCGTGATGGGTGCTCGATTCTCGGTTGTTGGCATAGCGCAAGTCCTGCATGATTGACCTCGGTATTTCCAAGCTGGTCATGATTGGTGCGGTCGCATTGATTGTGATCGGTCCAGAAAAGTTGCCGCGTGTTGCCCGCACCGTGGGCACGCTGATCGGCAAGGCGCAGCGATATGTCAGCGACGTCAAGGCCGAGGTCAGCCGCTCCATGGAGCTTGATGAGCTCAAGAGAATGAAAGAATCCGTGGAAAGTGCTGCCCAGGACGTCAGCCAGTCGATGAAGTCCGGTTCTGACGAGTTCGAAAAAACTTGGGCTGAAGCCACCCATGTGGCTTCAGAGAATGGTTCGGACTACAGTACCTCTCTGCCTGAAGTTGCACCCGAGTACCGCCATCCCAGAAAAAATTGGCGTCTTAAGCAAGGGGCGACACCCAATTGGTTCAAAGCCCGCACTGGCGTGCGCACCAAGGCCTTGTCTGGCGCCGCCAGAGTTGCGCGTTTTCGTCCCACCAGATTCAATTGATGACTGATTCCAACAACAAAGACGACGAACTGGCCGGTTCCGAGCAGCCGTTTGTGGCGCACTTGGTTGAGCTGCGCGACCGCCTGGTCAAGGCGACATTGGCGGTTGCCGTGATGGCGATTGTTTTGGGCATTTTCCCTGGGCCTGGTGCCTTGTACGACCTGATGGCCGCGCCTTTGGTGGCGCACTTGCCCAAGGGTGCCACCCTGATTGCGACATCTGTTGTCTCGCCGTTCATGGTGCCGCTCAAGGTGCTGCTGATGGCGGCCTTCATGCTTGCCTTGCCGGTCGTGCTTTACCAGTTGTGGGCGTTCGTTGCCCCCGGCTTGTACTCGCACGAGAAAAAGCTGGTATTGCCGCTGGTGGTGTCAAGCACGCTGCTGTTTTTTATGGGGGTGGCGTTTTGCTACTTTTTCGTCTTTGGACGTGTTTTTGCGTTCATTCAGAGCTTTGCCCCGGCCAGCATCACAGCTTCGCCTGACATCGAGGCGTATTTGGGCTTTGTGCTGTCAATGTTTCTGGCTTTTGGCATGGCGTTCGAGGTGCCGGTGGTGGTGGTGGTGCTGGCCCGCATGGGTATTTTCAGCGTTGAAAAGCTTAAGGAATTCCGTGGCTATTTTGTCGTTCTGGCCTTCATCATCGCGGCCATCGTGACGCCACCCGATGTGGTGTCTCAACTGGCGCTGGCTATTCCCATGTGCTTGCTGTACGAAGTCGGCATCTGGGCGGCACAAATCTTTATTCGACATACCAAAGCGCCTGAAGACGGAGTCGAATCGACCAGCAGCCCAAGCTGAATCAGGACTCACTGCGCTTGACGGCGCGCTTTGGGACGAACCCCCGGCGTCACCTGGAGTGCGCTTTTTCCATCGGCGCGCTGTACTTCAAAAGTTGCCTTTGCACCTGGTTTGAGTGCTGCCACCTGGCTCAGTAGTTCGGCAACGTTGCGAATTTTCTGGCCGTCAATAGCTGTCACGACATCGCCGGGTTTTATGCCGGCCTGCGCTGCCGGACCGTTCTGCAACACGCCGGTGATGATCACGCCTTGCTGCGCCGAAACACCAAAAGTTTGAGCCAGTTCTGGTGTGAGCTCACTGGGTTCCACACCAATCCAGCCGCGCGTCACCTGACCGTCTTTCACAATACCCTCCAGCACCATTTTGGCAGTGGACACGGGTATTGCAAAGCCAATGCCCATGCTGCCGCCAGAGCGTGAGTAGATGGCTGTGTTGATGCCGAGCAGGTTGCCGTTGATGTCTACCAGCGCGCCGCCCGAATTGCCGGGGTTGATAGCCGCATCGGTCTGGATGAAATTTTCAAAAGTATTGATGCCCAATTGGTTGCGCCCCAGCGCGCTCACGATGCCGCTGGTCACTGTTTGGCCGACACCGAAGGGGTTGCCAATGGCCAGCACCTGGTCGCCCACTTGCAAACTGTCCGAGTTGCCCAGCACCATCACCGGTAGCCGGTCCAGTTCGACTTTGAGCACGGCGAGGTCGGAGTCGGGGTCGGTGCCAATGACTTTGGCAGGCGCACGCCGACTGTCATTGAGAATAACTTCAATTTCATCTGCGCTTTCCACGACGTGGTTGTTGGTCAAAATGTAGCCATTGGCGCTCACGATCACACCACTGCCCAAACCGACTTGCGGTGCATTGCCCTGCTCTCCAAAAAAGAACCTGAACCATGGGTCGCTGCTGTGTGGTCCCGATCGGGCATTTTTGCTGGTGTTGATGCTGACCACGGCCGACGACGACTTTTGTGCCGCCAGCCGAAAGCTGCCTAGTGGCACAGCTGTTGCAACGCTTGCGGGTGCTTCGACGAGCGCGACGGAGGCCGGTCCGGTGCTGACGCCTTCCAGCCAGCCTGGTTTCAGCGTGAGAACCACAAAATAGGCGCCCAGCAACACGGTGACAGACTGTGAAAAAAGCAACCAAAATTTTTTCATGTCGAGGCAAGCATATGACTTGGAATGAGTAAGGAGTAAATTGTAGGTGCCCTGACCCATTTCAAGGTCTGTGAACTGTTTGATGCCCGTAGAGAGAGCCAGCAGGCCGGGGGCTACCCAGATCTTGCCCGCGTATCATTAAAGCCTCCAAAGGAGTTAATCAAGACATGTGTGAACGCGCTGAACTATTGCAAGTTTTGAACGAACTCCTGCAGCCGGAGCGCTTTAAAGACTATGCTCCCAACGGGCTGCAGGTGGAAGGCCGGGCAAAAGTGGGAAAAATCGTCTCTGGTGTGACTGCCAGTCGTGCCTTGATTGAAGCGGCGATTAATGCCCAGGCGGATGCCATTTTTGTTCATCACGGACTCTTCTGGCGTGGCCAGGACAGCTGCGTGACCGGCTGGATGAAGCAACGGCTGGCACCACTGCTGGCGCATGATGTCAACCTCTTTGCCTACCACTTGCCCCTGGATGCCCACCCCACATTGGGAAACAACGCACAGCTGGGGCTTCAACTGGGTTGGTTGGCGCAGGCGCGATTTGGCGAGCAAGACCTTGGCTTCCTTGGGCAACGCGCTGACGGTTCTTCTTATGAGTCGGCGCAAGACCTGGCTGCTCACATTCAAGTTGCCCTTGGGCGCAAGGTAGCGCTGGTGGGTGACGCGCGCAAAGAGATTCGAAAAATTGCCTGGTGCAGTGGTGGTGCACAAAGCTATTTTGAAGCCGCCATCGCAACCGGTGCTGATGCCTTCGTCACTGGCGAAATTTCCGAACCACAAGCGCATTACGCACGTGAATGCGGGGTCGCTTACCTGGCTTGTGGTCACCACGCTAGTGAGCGCTATGGCGCGCCTGCGGTGGCTGCACATGTGGCGGCCCAATTGGGCTTGGCGCATGAATTCATTGACATCGATAACCCGGCCTGACATGACTGAATCAACCTGTACTTTGCCTATTGCCATCACTCTGGGCGACCCCGCTGGCATTGGACCTGAGATCATTGTCAAAGCGTTTCGCGATGCACCTGATCTCACGCGCGGCTGTTTTGTCGTGGGCGATGTCGCCACCCTGCGCCGCGCTGCTGGCGTGGTGGCCGGGACTGGTGTGGCACTGCCCGTGGCGGTGATCGCAAAAGTGCAAGAGGCGCTGGATTGTCCACCGCACAGTATTCCAGTGTGGCAAATCGGTTCGGCGGCTTTGGTGGGTGCCCAACCCGCCCACTTTGGACGGGTCAGCGCCAGTGCCGGGCAGCTGGCCGGTGATTGTGTGATCTGGGCTGCCAATGCCGCCTTGCGCGGTGAGGTTGCAGCGATGGTCACCGCACCTTTAAACAAGGCTGCGCTGTCGCTGGCGGGCTCGCCCTATGACGATTTTCCGGGGCATACTGAAATGCTGCAAGCCTTGGCTGCCGCGCATCTCAGGACCCCCGTGTCGCAATTGCCAGTGCGCATGATGCTTGCCAACGATGAGTTACGGGTTGTACTGGTCAGTATCCATGTGTCCTTGCAGCATGCCCTGGCAGCAGTCACATTTGACCAGGTGCTGGAGTCCTTATTGATCACGCACCGTTCGTTGCATGCCATTCTGGGGCGTGCGCCCCGAATTGGTGTGGCAGGTTTGAATCCGCATGCGGGTGAGGGTGGACTGTTTGGTCGCGAAGAGATTGACATCATCGGGCCCGCCGTGATGGCGGCACGCGCCCAGGGGGTGCTGGCCAGCGACCCTATTGCCCCTGACACTGTCTTCATGCGCGCGCGCGCGCAGCCCGGTCAGCCTGTAGAGTTCGATGTTGTATTGGCGATGTACCATGATCAAGGCCTGATTCCGGTTAAATACCTGGGGGTGGACAAGGGTGTCAATGTCACTTTGGGCTTGCCCTTGGTGCGAACCAGTCCCGACCATGGCACGGCCTTTGACATTGCCGGAACCGGCAAGGCAGATGCGTCCAGCCTGATTGAAGCCATTGGCATGGCGCGCCAACTGATGTCTCAGGCCTGAATTTGCCTTCGGATGTCAACGTCGCGTCAGGTGTGGTCGCTTAGTGATCCAGAACGGACCAAGTAAGCTGCTGTTTTTTAATTAATGGCAGAGGGCTCCGTTAGAATCAAGGGTTGTTACTAATATCCATCTTTTCCATTGAGGATTCTCATGAGTGAAACGCTTGCCGCAGGCGGCCCCATCGACGCGAGTAAAAGAACCTGGCTGATTGCATCTGGTTGTGCTGGTGCAGTGGGCGGTATCGCCGCAGCGGTTCCTTTTGTCAGCTCTTTTCAACCCTCTGAAAAGGCCAAAGCCGCTGGCGCAGCGGTGGAAGCCGACATTTCAGCCCTGAAGCCGGGTGAAAAGATGACGGTGGAATGGCGCGGCAAACCGGTCTGGATCGTGCGTCGCACGCCCGAGCAATTGGCTGATTTGCCCAAGCACAATGACCAGCTTGCTGACCCCTTGTCGCAGCGCAAGCCAACAGACCAGGCCCCCGAATACGCCCGCAAGGACGAAAGCCGATCTATCAAGCCGGAGTATCTGGTGGTCGTCGGTATCTGCACACATCTGGGCTGCTCTCCTTCAGAAAAATTCAAGGCCGGCGCCCAGCCCTCCTTGCCCGACGACTGGCCGGGTGGTTTTTTCTGCCCCTGTCATGGTTCCACTTTTGACTTGGCGGGTCGTGTTTTTAAAAACAAGCCGGCACCGGACAACCTCGAAGTGCCACCGCACATGTACCTTTCAGACACCAAGTTGCTCATTGGTGAAGACAAAAAAGCCTAAGGACTATCAACATGGCTACGTTTCACGAAATCTCCCCCAATGCGTCGGCTGGCGCAAAAACCCTGAACTGGATCGACAACCGCTTTCCGCTCTCCAAGCTCTTCAAGGAGCACATGAGCGAGTATTACGCGCCCAAGAACTTCAATCTTTGGTACATCTTCGGTTCGCTCTCCCTGCTGGTGCTGGTGATCCAGATCGTCACCGGTATTTTTCTGGTGATGCACTACAAGCCTGATGCCGCTTTGGCCTTTGGCTCGGTGGAATACATCATGCGCGATGTGCCCTGGGGTTGGTTGATTCGTTACATGCACTCTACTGGCGCCTCCGCTTTCTTTGTTGTGGTTTATCTGCACATGTTCCGCGGTTTGATGTACGGTAGCTACCGCAAGCCGCGTGAACTCATCTGGTTGTTTGGTTGTGGCATCTTTTTGGCCTTGATGGCCGAAGCCTTCATGGGCTACCTGTTGCCCTGGGGCCAAATGAGCTATTGGGGTGCGCAGGTGATCGTGAATCTTTTTTCTGCCATTCCTTTGATTGGCCCCGACCTGGCCCTGCTGATTCGTGGTGACTTCGTTGTCGGTGATGCCACCTTGAATCGCTTCTTCAGTTTCCACGTCATTGCGGTTCCGCTGGTGCTGTTGGGCCTGGTGGTGGCGCACATCATTGCCTTGCATGAGGTGGGCTCCAACAACCCGGATGGCATTGAGATCAAAGCCACCAAGGATGCCAACGGCATCCCGCTCGACGGCATCCCTTTCCATCCTTACTACTCCGTGCACGACGTGTTTGCGGTCAGCATGTTCCTTTTCGTGTTTTCTGCCATCGTGTTTTTTGCGCCGGAAATGGGCGGCTATTTCCTGGAATACAACAACTTCATACCAGCTGATCCGTTCCAGACGCCTTTGCACATTGCTCCGGTCTGGTACTTCACGCCCTTTTACACCTTGCTGCGGGCCGTTACCACCGAGATGATGTACGTCCTGATTGCCTGTGTGCTGGTGGGTGCCGTTCTGGCTGTGGCCAAAATTAAAATGCCCGCCCTGTTCAAGGGTGCGATTGTGGCGGGGGCACTCGTCGTCGTGGCCATGATGATGGCCATCGATGCTAAATTCTGGGGTGTGGTGGCCATGGGTGGCGGCGTCGTGATTTTGTTCTTCCTGCCCTGGCTCGATAACAGCCCGGTCAAGTCCATTCGCTACCGTCCCAACTGGCACAAGATCCTGTACGCAGCTTTTGTCATCAACTTTTTCGTGATTGGGTACCTCGGAACGCAGCCCGTGTCTGTGATTGCGGGCCGTATCTCCCAGTTTGGCACCTTGTTCTACTTTGGCTTTTTTATTCTGATGCCTTGGTGGAGTCGCCTTGGTACCTTTAAGGAAGTGCCCAGTCGTGTCAATTACACGGCCCACTGAACTGGAGAATAAAAAATGAAAATCATGGGTTTCACTCAAAAAATCATTCTCGGCATGGCCATCACCCTGGGTCTTGCGGGCGCTGTGCAAGCCAATGTAGGCGGTCCGGCCTGGGATAAGGCCCCGGACAGGATCACCGACATGGCCGCCCTGCAAAATGGCGCCAAGGTCTTTGTCAACTACTGCCTTAGCTGTCACTCTGCCGCTTTCATGCGCTACAACCGTCTGGTTGACATTGGTTTGACGCAAGATCAGATCAAGGACAACCTGCTGGTGACCAACACCAAGATTGGCGACACCATGAAGGCCGCCATTGATCCGCAACAGGCCAAAGCCTGGTTTGGTGTCAATCCGCCTGACCTCACCGTCATTGCCCGTTCTCGCGCCGGTGCGGGTGGCACCGGTACCGACTACCTCTACTCGTACATGCGCGGTTTCTACAAGGATGACACCAAGCCCACGGGTTGGAATAACCATGTATTCCCGAACGTGGCCATGCCGCATGTGCTGTGGGAAATGCAGGCCAGCATGACACCCGGCCAATACGACCAGACCATGGGCGACTTGGTAAATTACTTGCAGTGGATGGCAGAGCCCGCCCAAACCACGCGTAAAACCATAGGTATGTGGGTTTTGATCTTCCTGGCTGGTTTGATTTTCCTGACTTGGCAACTGAACAAAGCCTATTGGAAAGACATCAAATAGCACAATCTGCCTGTCTGGGAGGCGCCTTCATCGGCGTCTAGCAGACTCTTCAGAGTGGGTCGCCTAACAGCCGCCCGCTCTTTTACTTTTTTAGGAGCCTCCACCATGATGGTGCTTTATTCGGGTACAACCTGCCCTTTTTCACATCGTTGCCGCTTTGTTCTGTTTGAAAAGGGCATGGACTTTGAGATTCGTGACGTCGACCTGTACAACAAGCCCGAAGACATCAATGTCATGAACCCCTATGGCCAGGTTCCGATTCTGGTGGAGCGTGACCTGATCTTGTATGAGTCGAACATCATCAATGAGTACATTGACGAGCGCTTCCCGCACCCGCAATTGATGCCTGGCGATCCGGTTGACCGAGCCCGTGTCAGGTTGTTCCTGCTCAACTTTGAAAAAGAACTTTTTGCGCATGTGGTCACGCTTGAATCACGCCATGCCAAATCCAACGAAAAAGCGCTGGAAAAGGCGCGAGCCCATATTCGCGACCGACTTACCCAGCTCGCCCCCGTGTTCCTTAAAAACAAATTTATGCTGGGTGAAGGCTTTTCCATGCTTGACGTGGCCATTGCGCCGCTGCTTTGGCGTCTGGATTACTACGGCATCGAACTCAGCAAGAACGCTGCGCCTTTGCTCAAGTATGCGGAGCGCATTTTTTCGCGCCCGGCCTATATCGAGGCGCTCACCCCTTCCGAAAAAGTCATGCGCAAATAATAGGCGGTGCTGACGCTATGAATTCACCTTCGGAATTGACATCGTCCCAGCCTTACCTGATTCGCGCCTGGCACGAATGGTGTACCGACAACGGACTGACGCCTTACGTGACCGTGGCGGTGGACGCTAGCGTGCAGGTGCCGCATGAATATGTCAAAGATGACGAAATCGTGCTCAACATCAGCTATGACTCGACGACCGGTCTTCAGCTCGGCAACGACTATCTGGCATTCAAAGCGCGATTCGCCGGTGTGGCGCGTGATGTGATGGTGCCAGTGGACCGTGTTTTAGCTATTTTTGCCCGTGAGACGGGTCAAGGCATGGCTTTTCCAAAAGCCAGTCAGCAGTCACAGGACGCTAGCCTGGCTGAGCAATCGCTACAAGGCGACACGTCGGATCAGGGTGCTACCAAAGAGCCCGAGCAGGCAAAACTGGCCAGCGTTCCAGTAGCAGCCAGCACCAAAACCAAAAAATCAACGCAAAAAATCTCATCGAAGCCCGAGACAACTGGCCGTCCTACGCTTACACGCATCAAGTAAATAAGCATGGCTGGAACGTCAATGGTGCGTGAATCCAGCATGTAAAATACGAATCGTGCCGATTTAGCTCAGTTGGTAGAGCAACCGCCTTGTAAGCGGTAGGTCATCAGTTCGAATCCGATAATCGGCACCATCAGACAGTCTAAAGGCCTCCAAGTAGTGATACTTTGAGGCCTTTTTTACGTGAGACTACAACCCGGCTTCTGCGCGCAGCGCCTGGGCTTTGTCGGTGCTCTCCCAGGTGAATTCAGGTTCTTCGCGACCGAAGTGACCGTAAGCGGCGGTCTTTTCGTAGATGGGGCGCAGCAGGTCCAGCATCTGAATGATGCCGCGCGGGCGCAGGTCAAAGTGGCGGTGAACCAAGGCGGCGATGTCTTCGTCCGGGATCACGCCTGTGCCTTCGGTATAGACCGTCACATTCATGGGTTTGGCCACGCCGATGGCGTAGGCTACCTGGATCTGGCATTGGCGTGCCAAGCCGGCAGCCACAATGTTTTTGGCCACATAGCGCGCAGCGTAGGCGGCAGAGCGGTCAACTTTTGTTGGGTCTTTACCGCTGAAGGCGCCACCACCGTGGGGGCAGGCACCGCCGTAGGTGTCGACAATGATCTTGCGACCGGTTAAACCGCAGTCGCCCTGCGGGCCACCCACCACAAAACGGCCAGTCGGGTTGATCAGGTACTTGGTATCGGCTGTCAGCCATTCTTTGGGCAAGACGGGTTTAATGATCTCTTCGCGGATCGCTTCATAAAACGCATCGGTCATGCGGTGGCCCAGGCTCATTTCAGGGCTGTGTTGACTTGAAAGCACCACGGTGTCGATGCTGTGAGGTTTTCCGTCCACGTAGCGCATGGTGACCTGGCTCTTGGCATCCGGGCGCAAAAAGGGCAGGCGGCCGTCTTTGCGCAACTGAGCCTGGCGTTCGACCAGACGGTGGGCGTAGTAAATGGGGGCGGGCATCAGCTCGGGGGTTTCGTTGCATGCGTAGCCGAACATCAGGCCCTGGTCGCCAGCACCGGTGTTGAGGTGATCGTCGCTGGCGTGGTCCACGCCCTGGGCAATGTCGTTGCTTTGCTTGTCGTAAGCCACCAGCACCGCGCAGCCCTTGTAGTCAATACCGTAGTCAGAGTTGTCGTAACCGATGCGTTTGAGCGTGTCGCGCGCGATCTGGATGTAGTCGACGCTGGCGTTGGTGGTGATTTCACCAGCTAACAGCACCAAGCCAGTGTTGCACAGGGTCTCTGCAGCGACCCGTGATTTGGGGTCTTGTTTGAACACTGCGTCCAGAATCGCGTCAGAGATCTGGTCTGCCACCTTGTCGGGGTGACCTTCAGAGACTGACTCGGAGGTAAATAAAAAATCGTTCGCCATGATGAAAAGCCCTTTAGTAAAAGTTAACAAGCCTCGCGCGTTGCTTTGGCTTTTAGGGCTTTCGGCGAACGCTTTAGCAGATGTGTCATTGGTTTGACAAGGCACAATCGCAACCCAGGTAGGGTGGCGCTTGTGTGTCGCCCTGCAAGTAGTTCCATAACTCGGCGACTCTCATATTTTAACGCACCCATGATCACCCTATTCAAACTGTTGGCAGTCTGGCCCTTGTGGCTGTTGCATGGCATGGGTGTGGCGCTGGGTTGGTTGGCGTTTTTGGCGTCGCCCACGTACCGAGAGCGATTCGTCAGCCATGCCGCTTTGGCTGGGTTGAACCGGCACCAATGGATGAAGGCCGTAGGGGAAAGTGGCAAGCTTGTGTTTGAGCTGCCTCGTTTGTGGCTGGGACGCCCGGTGCCCGTGATGTGGAACGGCGCCGAGCATGTGGAGGCGGCACTTGCATTGGGGCGTGGCTTGGTGTTTCTGACCCCGCATCTGGGGTGTTTCGAGATTGCGGCGCGCGCCTACGCGCAGCGTTTTGGCCAGACTGGTAAACCCATGACCGTTTTGTATCGGCCGCCCCGCCAGCGCTGGCTGAAGGCGCTGGTAGACACCGCACGGCTGCGCCCGGGTCTGCAAGCCGCAGCCACCAATCTCTCAGGCGTCAAGCAACTCATCAAGGCCCTCAAGCAGGGGCAAGCAGTGGGCTTGCTGCCAGACCAAGTACCGCCGCTGGGCATGGGTGTGATGGCGCCGTTTTTTGGCCGAGAGGCCTACACCATGACCTTGTCGGTGCGCTTGATACAGCAAACGGGTGCCACGGTGTTGCTGGCCTGGGGCGAGCGTTTGCCCATGGGGCGCGGCTACCGGGTGCATGTGCGCCCGCTGGCGCAAGCCCTGCCAGCCGACCTGCCTGAGGCGGTGACGGTGGTCAACCACGCTATGGAAACGCTGGTCCTGCAATGCCCGCAGCAGTATTTGTGGGGTTATGCGCGGTATAAACAGCCGCGTACTGATTGATACGGCCCAGGCCATCCATCCATTCATCCATGGGAACCCGATTTGTTTTGTATCTGATAGGGCTTCTGGCGCCTTTGCCTGTGGCCTGGGTGCGCGCTCTGGGTTGGCTGCTGGGGTGGCTGCTGTATGTCGTGGTAGCGCAGCGCCGGGGCGTGGTGCAGACCAATTTGCGCCTGTGTTTCCCTCAGCTAACGGGTGCCGAATTAAGCTGCTTGAGCCGCCGGGTGTTTGTACGTTTTGCACAAGCCTGGCTGGACCGAGGTTGGCTGTGGCATGGCTCGCCCGAGCTGGTCCGCTCCCGCTTGACCCTCACAGGTGCTGTCGAAGAATTTCAGGGGAGCGAACCGTTGGTTATTTTCGCGCCCCATTTTGTCGGGCTTGACGCGGGCTGGACGGCACTGACACAACAATTGCCGCGCCACTTCACCACCATTTACACCGATCAGACCAACAAAATAGCTGACGCGTGGATTCTGCAAGGACGCCAACGCTTTGGCTCCTGCCGCTTGTTTGGCCGGGCGGATGGCGTTAAGACCATTCTTGCCAGCTTGCGCCAGGGTGATCCGCTCTATTTATTGCCTGACATGAACTTTGGTCCACGTGAGTCACTGTTTGTACCGTTTTATGCTGTGCCAGCCGCAACCGTCCCCAGTTTGTCGCGTTTTGCCCGGCTGGGCCGGGCCAAAGTGGTGCCGGTGGTGACCCGCATGACGGCCCAAGGTTATGAGGTCCAGGTTTTGCCGGCCTGGACAGATTACCCGACCGATGATTTGCGGGCCGACACAGCGCTGATGAACACACGCCTGCAGGGCTATATCGATACCATGCCAGAGCAGTACTACTGGGTGCACAAGCGCTTCAAAGACCAGCCTGCTGGCGCGCTGGATGTTTACCGCTAACCTGCGGCCATGGGTCGTGCGCTCAGGGTGTTGGGTTCGCGATGTCGGCCGTTGTTGCTGCGCTGGGTGTGGGGTGGGCCCACTGCCATAGCAGCGTGGCGACTTCATCAATCCCCTGACGTTTGGTGGCTGAAAACATACGCACCTCACCGCCGCCTGCCTGCAGCTTCATGATCGACAAGGCCTTGTTTTGCTCGGCCCGGGTCAGTTTGTCGGCCTTGGTCAGGATCACCAAAAATTTCAAACCTTCTTCCACTCTGGGCCTGACCACGTCGAGCAGGACTTCATCGAGTTCGGTGAGGCCGTGGCGGGGGTCACACATCAACACAATGGCTTTGAGGTTTTCGCGGGTCACCAGGTAGTTGGCCATCACCTGCTGCCAGCGAATCTTGTCCTGCTTGGGCACGGCGGCGTAGCCGTAGCCAGGCAAATCAGCCAGAACCGCATCGGTGACGCCTTGTTTGCCCAGTGAGAACAGGTTGATGTGCTGGGTTCGTCCCGGTTTTTTGGACGCAAAGGCCAACTGCTTTTGTTGCGTCAGGGTGTTGATGCAGGTTGATTTTCCAGCGTTGGAGCGGCCCACAAAGGCAATTTCAGGCACATTCAGGGGCGGCAAAAAATGCAGCTGCGGCGCCGTGGTGAGGAATTTTGCCGTGTGAAGCCAGCCCAAAGCCACCAGGGGCGTCACCGTAAAAGGGGGTGGCTCGACTGGCAATGTTGGCTGGAGTGCAATTGGGCTGGGTTGTTTTGTCATGGGGTGAACGCTGTGAAGTTGGGCCATTGTAGAATTACAGGGTTTACCCACACCAACAACTGACCTGTCCACTTATGAAGCTGATTGCTACCTTTACCATTGCCGCCGCGCTGGTTACCGCTGTTTTTTCAAGTGTTGCCGCAGAGGCCGTTGTCGCGGCCAAGCATGATCTGGCCAAAGGTGAGGCCAGTTTTGCGGGGGTCTGCGCAGCTTGCCATGCGCCTGATGGCAATTCGTTGATTCCAGTCAACCCCAAGTTGGCACAGCAACACCCTGAATATTTGATCAAACAGTTGCTTGAATTCAAGGCAGGCAAGCGTGAAAACGCAATCATGTCCGGCATGGCTGCAGCCTTGAGTGAGGACGATATGAAAAACATCGCCTATTGGGTGACCACCAAGAAAGCCACACCAGGCGCGGCCAAAGAAAAAGAGCTGGTTTTGCTGGGCGAAAAAATTTACCGTGGTGGTATCCCGGATCGCCAAATCCCTGCTTGTGCTGGCTGCCACAGTCCGAACGGTGCCGGCATTCCGGCTCAGTACCCGCGTTTGAGTGGCCAGCACGCCGAATATGCAGTCGCCCAGCTGACTAATTTTCGGGACGGTATTCGTAAGAACAGTTTGCAAATGACCCAGATTGCCGCCAAGATGAATGACCGAGAAATCAAGGCCGTGGCAGATTACATCGCCGGTTTGCGTTAACTTTAACGCCAGTCCAAACGCCGCAGGAGGTCATGACCCTGACCGGCGACAAGAAAGACAGTTTGTTTACCGCAAACTGTCTTTTTTTTGACTGCAGGGCTCTGGGTGTATTTTTTTGACGTAGGCAAACAGCTGTAAGAAACTCTATGCTCTAGCGACTTAAGTCTAAAAGGACATTTCCATGCTTATTAAAACCCATGCCGACGGCTTTGTTCATCCTGTCCCCAGCGACATCACCCCGCTGCGCACCTATCAGTCACGACGTGACCTGATACGCCTCATGGCCACGGGCGCTGCTGGCGTGGCCATGGCCTCGTGGGCTTCGCGCGAGGCGCTGGCGCAAAGTTGGGCGGCTCCAGGTCAAAACGCCGCTTTGGCGCGCAACCGTTCGGCTGTTGCCGGGGCCTTGATCATGGAGAAAGTAACCGAGTACAAAGACGCCAGTACGTACAACAATTTTTACGAATTTGGCACCGACAAGGCCGATCCGGCCAAAAACGCGCACACCCTCAAGACCACCCCCTGGTCAGTTG